>JAEWWM010000061.1 GCA_023458915.1 Bacillota bacterium | reverse complement strand
TTTCCAAAATTTCATGTTATGGGTTCAACTCCATTAATATAAATTTTCATAAAAAATCGAAACTTATAATAACATATTATAATAAGTATTGCCATAAAAAATATTTATTTTTTTAAAAATTTATATAATATTACTTCGAAATCAAAAAAATGAAATCAAAATCACCGATTTTACCGATGATTTTGATTTTGTATTAAATATATATTATATAACAGGATATTTTTTCCGCTATGTTCTATTATAAACGCTTGAAAAAGCGTTAAAGTCCGTTTCCATAACTTTTAAGCTGTTAGTAGGAGAATAGACAAATTTCGATATATGTGATTTGTTGTAAAAATATTTAACAATCGGACGGGTAGCTATATAATCAAAAGTATCTATAATCACAAGCTTTATTTTCATTTTATCCGGCACGATATTTTTTATGTAAACGCTTACTTGCTTACCTTCAGTTACATCCTCGTGAGGCTCTGCAAGACCGGCTAAATTTGGGGTCAGTTCCACGAAAATACCGTAATCTTCAACCGACCGTACTATTCCACTGACAGTTTCGCCGATTGCAAACATTTCTGCGTTTTCTTCCCACGTTCCGAGAAGCTCTTTATGCGTTAAATGTACACGCCTTCCTTCAAGACATTTAACAATAACTTTTATATCCATTCCGATGAAAAACCGCTCTCGCGGATGGGCTATTCTTGAAACCGAAATTGTATCTATCGGTAAAAACGAAATTATCCCGCAGCCAATATCTGCAAAAACTCCGAAATTTTCCATATGCGTTACTTTTGCGTGGATTATGTCACCAGGCATGAGCTCAGAGATATACATTTCCATGCATATTTCTTGAGCGATTCTTCGTGATAAAATTGCAATATCTTCCCCATGGACTCCTTTTTCAAAACCTGTTATAACAAAGCAAACAGGGCGGTTGACTTTTGAAATAACAGCAATATCTCGAACCGAGCCTTCTTTTATACCTATTGCCCCTTCTTCGCGGGGGATAATTCCTTTCATACATCCGAGATCTACAATAAGATTATGGTCGCTGTCACAGATTATGGCTTTTGCTTCGAGTATTTTTTTATTGTTATAAGCTTCTGCAAGATTCGAAAAGCTCATTAAAAAATTTTTATTTTCAAAGCTATCTATTAATCGTCCCTCAGGATAAAAGTCTATCATTTTTACGCCCTCCAGTTTGTAGTCTACATAAGTAATCTATATGCCAACGTACGGGCGTAATATTCTAAATAAAGTGCTTAAATTTCATCTCATCTTATGTTTTCAAATTTGGGAATTTTTTTACTTTGGCTCTTTTTCTGCGCCTTTTATTTTCGCGCATAATCATAAATATATAAAAAATTGCGCAAACAGTAAACAGGGAAAATATGATTATAAATATTGGAGACGAAATTGCTTTTTTAAGGGCATTTAAAACAATCAAAGCGTAGTTTTTTCCAAATGTTTCTGTGGACACAAGATCAAAATCCCCAAACCTTTGCCCCTGGTAAAAAATATTCGCAGTTCCTATAATATCTCCTTTATTAATGGGCGCATTTACTAGTTCGGGGGCATAAACTTTTATGGTTACATCTTCTTTTTTTGCATTTAAAGGAAGCGCGGCGTAAAAATCTGATTTTGGTGAAAGAAGTAATTTATCCTGTTTCCAAACCAGCCCAAGATTCACTTCTGCAATTGGAAAATCTCGAGGATATAATTTTATAGTTTTAAGATTTTCAAATGCCCAAATATAAATGTTTTTCGTATCAATCATTGCCATGTTTTTTTCAATTTTATTACCGTTTTCATCTAAAATAGGGCCACCCATCACAACACTTATGTAAGTACTATTACCTTTTTCGGCATAAGATACCAAACATCTGCCTGCTTCTTCAAGATACCCGGTTTTTATTCCTTTGACATACGGATAATAATGTTCTCCGCCGCGTTTTGGGTCAATCATCTTGTTTGATGTAATTATAGGATCACGGTCGTCTCCAAAAAAACTATACTCGCTTTTTGCAACTATGTTTAAAAGTAGTGGGATTTCCATTGCATATTTTGCCATTTTATAAACATCCATAGCGGTCATATATTGATTTTCATTGTAAAGTCCATCCGGATTTACAAAATGAGTATCAGTGCAACCTAAAGACTTCGCTTTTTCATTCATAACATTTACAAAATTTTCAATATTGCCACTTAAATAATTCGCTAAAATTATTGCAGCAGCGCCAGAAGAGCAAATAAGCATGGCATGAAGAAGATCTATAATCTTAAATTCATCACCGTCTTTAAACTCGCAACCTGAGCTTTCAGGGTCGACTAAATCTAGTACATTTTGAGTAATTTTTACTTTTTGGTTTAAATCTTTGCATTTTTCGTAAACTATAATAAACGTCATGATTTTGGTTATCGATGCAGGGCTTCTTTTTTTATTAATATTTTTTTCTACAATTGGTGTACCTGTGCTTTTATTCACAACATACACAGCATCTGAATTTAGCTTATTTTTGTAAAGTGTTAAAGCACCTACACTGCTCAAGTTTAAAAATGTTAAAAGTACACAAGTAAATATGCGTAGTTTTTTGTTCATAGTTATTCCCTTAAATTAAGAGTGTTTATTTTATAATGATTTAGCCATTTTTTTACTGCCACCGGGGGATGAGGAGAAATAAGAACTTATCTGTATAAATTTTGCACTTTCCACTTTTAAAAATTAAGTCGGTATAAAACATTTTATACCGACTTTTGTGTTAAAAATTCCAATTTTTTAATTCACACTACTGCCGACCAGCTGCTGTTTTACCTCTGAAACTCTTTCGTAAGTGACATCTCTGTAACGTGGAACACCTGTTCCCGCTGGTAAAAGCTTGCCGATAATAACATTTTCTTTAAGACCGATAAGTGGATCAACTTTTCCTTTAATTGCAGCTTCAGTCAAAACGCGGGTTGTTTCTTGGAACGACGCAGCCGACAAGAATGAATCGGTTGCGAGCGAAGCCTTGGTGATGCCCAAAAGTATTGGAGTGCAATTTGCTTCTTTAAGTTCGGTTTCTCCTGCTTCTTTTCTTAATCTAATTTTGTCGTTTTCGTGTAAGAACTCCGATTTATCGACAACTGAATTTTGGAGTAAATTGGTGCCACCAGGCTCATCTACACGGACTTTGCGCATCATTTGACGTACTATTACTTCAATGTGTTTGTCATTAATGTCAACGCCTTGCATCCTGTAAACCCTTTGAACTTCCTGAATGAGATAAGCTTCAACCGCTTCAGGACCTTTAACTGCAAGAACATCATGCGGATTCACAGAGCCTTCGGTAATCATATCGCCGGCTTCGACTTTCTGGTCTTCTTCAACGCATATCCGTGAACCAAAGGGAATAAGATAAGATTTTTCATCGCCGGTTTCTTTATTGTAAACAACCACGTTTCGGCTCTTTTTTACCTCTTCAAAGCGTACTATGCCTTCTATCTCGCTGATAATTGCCAAACGCTTTGGTTTACGGCCCTCAAAAAGCTCTTCAACGCGGGGTAAACCTTGAGTAATATCTCCGGTGTTCGCTATTCCTCCGGTATGGAAAGTATTCATCGTAAGCTGTGTGCCAGGTTCACCGATTGACTGTGCTGCAATGATTCCGACTGCTTCACCAACTGCAACAGGCATGCCATTTGCAAGATTCGATCCGTAACATTTTTTACATACACCCTGCTTAGATTTACAATTAAAAATAGAACGAATTTCAATTTTTTCAGTGCCATTTGATATTATAATTTCAGCATCTTTGTTATCCATAAGTTTATCTTTTGAAACAAGTACGTTTTTAGTTTTGGCATCCACGAAATCATAACATAAATACCTTCCTATAAGGCGTTCATTTAGCCCCTCGATAGATTCTTTACCATCTTTAATTTCAAACACAGTAATACCTTTAACCGCCCCACAGTCGTCTTCGCGGATAATAACATCTTGCGAAACGTCAACAAGTCTACGGGTAAGGTAACCTGAGTCAGCTGTACGAAGCGCAGTATCTGCAGACCCTTTTCTCGCGCCACGCGATGCAATAAAATATTCTAGAATATTAAGCCCTTCGCGGTAATTGCCTCTTATAGGAATTTCAATTTTAGTACCTGATGTATTAGCGATGAATCCGCGCATACCAGCAAGCTGCCTTATTTGACTCATCGAACCACGAGCTCCGGAATCTGCCATCATGAAAACGGGATTGTACTTATCAAGATTTGCTTGAAGTGCACTGGAAACGTCATCAGTTGCCTTTTCCCAAATTTTAAGAGTGTGATTTTTCCTTTCCTGGTTTGACATAAGTCCGCGCCTGAAATCCTTAATAATTAGATCAATATCCTCTTCAGCTTTTGCAAGAATATCTTTTTTAGCAGGCGGTATAACGGCATCTCCAACCGCTATGGTAATTGCACCACGAGTAGAGTATTTAAAACCTAAAGCTTTTATATCGTCGAGTATTATAGCAGTTTTTTGTGTACCGTGTGTCTTTATGCAAGCATCAACGATGTTGCCGAGTTGCTTTTTGCCAACTAATGAATTTATTTCTAATTCCGCAGCTTTTTGAAGGTCGGTTCTGTCCACAAAACCTAGGTCTTGCGGAATCGGTTGGTTAAATATTATTCTTCCTGGAGTTGTTTCCACAAAAATGGTATTACCGTTTACAACCCTTTTGACTTTTATTTTCGCATGGAGCTCAATGTCTTTGGCATCGTAAGCCATTAACGCTTCTTCAAAATCTTTGAAAACTTTGCCTTCGCCGAGTTCGCCGTCTTTATCAAGAGTAAGATAGTATGCACCTAAAACCATATCCTGAGTTGGAACGGTTACAGGACGGCCGTCGGAAGGTTTTAACAAGTTTCCGGAAGCGAGCATCAAAAACCTTGCTTCAGCCTGAGCTTCAGTAGATAACGGAACGTGAACAGCCATTTGGTCACCGTCAAAGTCTGCATTATAAGCAGAACATACAAGCGGGTGAAGTTTAAGCGCTCTTCCTTCGACAAGTACTGGCTCAAATGCCTGAATTCCAAGCCTATGAAGCGTTGGCGCACGATTTAAAAGGACAGGGTGACCTTTAATTACTATTTCAAGAGCATCCCATACTTCAGGGCGTGATCTATCTACAGCTTTTCTTGCGGCTTTTATGTTGCTAACTACCCCGATTTCAACAAGCCTTTTCATAACAAATGGTTTAAAAAGCTCAAGCGCCATTTCCTTAGGAAGCCCGCACTGGTATATTTTAAGTTCAGGGCCCACGACTATAACTGACCTTCCCGAGTAATCAACACGCTTTCCGAGAAGGTTTTGCCTAAACCGGCCTTGCTTACCTTTGAGCATATCCGAAAGTGATTTTAAAGATCTATTATTCGGTCCCGTTACAGGCCTGCCACGTCGACCATTATCAATAAGAGCGTCAACAGATTCTTGCAGCATTCTTTTTTCATTTCTGATGATTATATCAGGCGCACCAAGGTCCATTAAACGCTTAAGGCGATTGTTTCTGTTAATAACGCGTCTATACAAATCATTAAGGTCAGAGGTTGCGAATCTTCCGCCGTCGAGCTGTACCATCGGTCGAAGATCAGGGGGAATCACAGGGAGAACATCCAAAATCATCCATTCAGGGCGATTCCCTGATAATCTAAATGATTCTACAGCTTCCAAGCGTTTAAGAAGCCTTATCTTTTTTTGCCCCGAGGCAGTTAAAAGCTCTTCTTTAAGGTTTTCTGATAAAGTTTCGAGGTTAATTTTTTCAAGGAGCTTTTTAATAGCTTCCGCGCCCATGCCTGCTTCAAAATCATCTTCGTATTTTTCGCGCATGTCACGATATTCTTTTTCAGTTAGAAATTGCTGCTCAGAAAGCTCGCGAACGTCGCCTGAGTCAATAACAACATAAAGCGAAAAATAAAGAACTTTTTCGAGCATCCTTGGGGACATATCAAGCACAAGCCCCATTCTCGACGGAATACCCTTAAAATACCATATATGTGAAACGGGAGCCGCGAGATTAATATGCCCCATGCGTTCGCGGCGAACTTTTGAGCGTGTAACCTCAACCCCGCAGCGGTCGCAAATTTTACCCTTGTACCTAATTCTTTTGTACTTTCCGCAGTGGCATTCCCAGTCCTTTTGAGGTCCGAAAATACGCTCGCAAAAAAGACCATCTGTTTCCGGCTTCAAAGTCCTGTAATTTATTGTTTCAGGTTTTTTTACTTCCCCACAAGACCAGCTTCTTATTTTTTCAGGAGACGCCAATCCTATTTTTATAGATTCAAAAATATTAAAATCCATACCGCAACCCCTTAAGTTTTATTATAAAACAGCATTTAAAAAACGTATTTAAATTTTAAATATCGGTTAAACCAAAAAATTCAAATTTCAAAACTAACGCACATTATAAAGGTCGCTACTTTCGACGGTATATTCTTTCTGCGATGGTTTTGATGCTTCATGGTCAGGTTCACCGTTTGCGTTTTCAATTTCGTAACCGGTATTTCCTTCATTTACCATTATCTCTGGACCAAGAATATCCTTTTCTATTGAAAGTCCCATATCATCTTCTTCGTCAAAATCACGTTTTAGGTCAATTTCGCGGCCCATTTTATCAAGAACTGAAAGATCAAGACCCATTGACTGTAATTCTTTTATTAAAACCTTAAACGATTCCGGAATACCCGGTTTTGGAATATTTTGACCTTTTACAATTGCTTCATAAGTTTTTACCCTACCGACAACGTCGTCAGATTTAACAGTTAAAATTTCCTGAAGTGTGTAAGCTGCACCATAAGCTTCAAGCGCCCAAACTTCCATTTCTCCGAAACGCTGGCCTCCAAACTGAGCTTTGCCGCCGAGAGGCTGCTGAGTAACGAGTGAATAAGGACCCGTTGAACGGGCATGAATTTTATCGTCAACCAGATGGTGGAGTTTTAAATAGTACATATAACCAACGGTTACAGGGCTATCGAAATATTCTCCTGTTCTGCCGTCTTTGAGCATTACTTTACCATTCTCATCATACCCGGCGTCTTTGAGGCACTTAAAAATATCCTCTTCGTGAGCACCGTCAAATACCGGTGTAGCTATTTTCCATCCAAGAGCTTTGGCGGCATAACCAAGATGAACTTCAAGAACCTGACCGATGTTCATTCGTGATGGAACACCAAGCGGGTTAAGAACTATATCGAGCGGAGTACCGTCTGGAAGGAAAGGCATATCTTCTACAGGTAAAATTCTTGATACAACACCCTTGTTTCCATGGCGTCCTGCCATTTTATCTCCAACTGAGATTTTCCTCTTTTGAGCTATATAGCACTGAACGACTTTGTTAACGCCGGGCTGAAGCTCATCTTTACTGTTTTCACGAGTAAATACTTTAACATCAACTACAATTCCATATTCACCGTGTGGAACGCGAAGCGAAGTGTCCCTGACTTCTCTTGCTTTTTCGCCGAAAATGGCTCTAAGAAGTCTTTCTTCAGCAGTAAGTTCAGTTTCGCCTTTTGGTGTTACTTTACCAACTAAAATATCACCAGCTCTAACTTCTGCGCCTACTCTTATAATGCCATCTTCATTAAGATCTTTAAGAAGGTCTTCGTTAACATTGGGTATATCACGCGTAATTTCCTCAGGACCAAGTTTAGTGTCCCTTGCTTCAATCTCATATTCTTCTATATGAATTGATGTGTAAACGTCTTCTCTAACCACTTTTTCACTAATTAAAACGGCATCTTCGTAATTGTAACCTTCCCAAGTCATAAATCCTATTAAAACATTTTTACCAAGACTAATTTCACCGTTATTTGTTGCTGGACCGTCTGCTAGAATTTCTCCGGCTTTAAATTTTTGCCCCGCTGAAACAATTGGCACTTGATTTATGCATGTACTCTGGTTTGAACGTGCAAACTTTGTTAAATTAAATACCTCATCTTTGCTCGATGATTTATACTTAACTGTTATCTTATCAGCGCTAACGCTCTTTACAGTGCCATCTTCTTTAGCTAAAATGCAAACACCTGAATCCAGCCCAGCCTGGTATTCCATGCCGGTTCCGACAATTGGTGCCTCGCTTTTTAAAAGTGGTACAGCTTGTTTTTGCATGTTAGAAGCCATAAGCGCGCGGTTTGCATCGTCATTTTCAAGAAATGGTATCATAGAAGTCGCTACTGAAACAACCATTTTTGGAGATACATCCATAAAATCAGCTTCAGTTCTTTCAACCTCAACAAACTGATCTCTATGTCTTCCATTAACTTTAGTGTGTACAAATCGCCCTTTTTTATCAAGCGGTTCATTTGCCTGTGCAACTATATACGCGTCTTCTTCATCCGCCGTCATGTAAACAACTTCAGATGTTACTGTTCCGGTTTTTTTATCAACGCGTCTAAAGGGAGCTTCTATAAATCCATATTCATTTACCTTTGCAAATGTAGAAAGATAAGAAATAAGTCCGATGTTCGGCCCTTCAGGAGTTTCAATCGGGCACATACGACCATAGTGGCTGTAATGAACGTCCCTGACTTCAAATCCTGCTCTGTCTCTTGAAAGTCCACCAGGGCCAAGGGCTGAGAGACGTCTTTTGTGAGTGAGCTCAGAAAGCGGATTTATTTGGTCCATAAACTGCGAAAGCGGAGATGAACCGAAAAATTCTTTTATGGACGCAACAATAGGTCTTATATTAATAAGAGCATTTGGAGTAATAACTTCAAGGTCTTGCGCCTGAAGCGTCATTCTTTCCCTTATTACTCTTTCAAGTCTTGAAAATCCAATCCTAACTTGATTTTGAAGAAGTTCACCGACTGATCTAATTCTTCTGTTGCCAAGGTGGTCAATATCGTCTGTGACCCCAACACCACTGGAAAGTCCGGTCATATAATTAATTGAAGCAAAAATGTCGTCAATAATAATATGCTTCGGAATTAATTCATCTTTTTGGTTTTGAAGTGCTATTTTTAACTCTTTGTCGGTGCTGCATGAATCCAAAATTTCGCAAAGTATGCTAAACCTTACTTTTTCCTTTATACCGCATTCTTTTGCAGCGTCAAATTTAATGAAATTTCCTATATCAACCATACCGTTGGATATAATTTTAATTTCTTTTTCGCCGTTTTTTATGTACGCCATGCATATGCCTGCATTTTCAATTTCAAGGGCTTTTTTCTCAGATATAATTTCTCCAGCATCGGCTATTATTTCGCCAGTTAGTGGATCTGGAATGGGCTGAGACAATTCATGACCTTTAAGTCTACATGAAATGGCGAGCTTTTTATTATATTTATATCTTCCAACTCTTGAAAGATCATATCGTCTGGCATCAAAAAGAAGAGAATTGATATGAGCCTGCGAGTTTTCGAGTGTTGGCGGCTCACCGGGGCGAAGCTTTCTGTAAACTTCAAAGAGTGCTTCTTCTGTGTTTTTGCAGGTATCTTTCCCAATTGTTGCTTTAATACGTTCATCTTCGCCGAAATATTCAGTTATTTCAGCATCTGTGTTAAGCCCCAAAGCGCGAATAAAAGTTGTTAGCGGAATTTTCCTGTTTTTATCGATTCTAACATACATGACGTCATTTGAATCAGTTTCATATTCGAGCCATGCACCGCGGTTTGGAATTATTGTAGAACCAAAAAGTTCTTTTCCGGTTTTATCGTATTCCATTTTAAAGTAAACACCAGGAGACCTTACAAGCTGAGATATAACAACGCGCTCGGCTCCGTTGATTATGAATGTACCACTATCGGTCATAAGTGGGAAATCGCCCATAAACACGTCAGATTCTTTAACCTGACCCGTTTCCCTGTTTAAAAGACGCGCTGTTACTCTAAGCGCAGCTGCATATGTAGCGTCACGTTCTTTACATTCGTTTATATCATGATTGGGGTGGTTTACATCCATAGCGTAGTCGATAAAATCTAAAACCAGATTGCCTGTATAGTCTGTTATTCCCGAAACATCTTTAAAAACTTCTTTCAAACCTTCTTCTAAAAACCAGTTGTATGAATTTTTCTGAATTTCAAGAAGACTTGGAAGTTCTATCACCTCATCAATTTTAGAAAAACTCATTCTGGTAGTTTTGCCAAGCTCAAGCGGTTTGACGTTTACCATAAATTTAAAACACTCCATTCATTTTGTTTGACATTTATTTAAGAAAGAATCATTTATTATAAAAAAACAAATACAGTAACTATGCCGATGCTTACACTAAATAATTAAAATATGAAAAAATAAAAATAATAGCCTAAAACGCATCATAAAAATATACCGAGCTAAAAAGCAATTAATGCGCCTCCTTTTAATTAAATTATAATATTGATTTGTTTTTTGTAAGTTTTTTCACGAAATTTATCTATTTTCACTTGATTTTGCAACAAAACCATGTTAATATAAAAAAGATTTTAATATTTATTGACATTACAATGCAGTATAATAGTTTACTGCGTTTTTGAATATGTGTCAAGCAAAATTCTTCTGTTTTTTATCAAAATCAAAAATATTTTAATTTTTTATTATTTTACTAAAAAATCGAGGTAATTCTAAAATGGATATTTACAGTGAACTTCTGGAAAGAAATTTAATAGCTCAGGTAACTCACGAGAAAGAAGTAAAAGAAATTTTAAAAAATGAAAAAGTCCATTTTTACATAGGTTTTGAACCGACAGCCAATTCTTTGCACGTAGGCCACTTTGTTCAAATAATGATTATGGCAAGGCTTCAGAAAGCTGGGCATATTCCAATTATACTTTTTGGCGGTGGAACTGCTTTAATTGGTGATCCTTCCGGAAAAACCGACATGAGAAAAATGCTTACACGTGAAGAAATAGATTGTAATATTGAGTGCTTTAAAAAACAGGCTTCAAAGTTTTTGAATTTTTCTCCCGGAAAAGCGGTTATAGTTAACAATGCTGACTGGCTTTTAGACCTTAACTACATAAAATTTTTAAGAGAAATTGGGGTATATTTTTCGGTCAACCGCATGCTTGCGGCGGAATGTTACAAGCAACGCCTTGAAAAAGGACTGACTTTTTTCGAACTTAATTATATGATAATGCAAAGCTATGATTTTTTAATTTTAAATAGAAAATACAATTGCATCTTAGAATTGGGTGGAGATGATCAATGGAGCAATATAATAGCAGGCGTTGAACTTGTTAGAAAGTGTGATAAAAAAGAAGCATATGGCCTAACCTTTAAACTTTTAACCACAAGTGAAGGCAAAAAAATGGGCAAAACTGAAAAAGGTGCACTGTGGCTTGACCCCGCAAAAACTTCATCTTATGAATTTTATCAATATTTCAGAAATGTGGGGGATAAAGACGTTTTTAACTGCATGAAAATACTCACTTTTTTACCTGTAACTGAAATAAATGAGTATGAAAAATTGGAAGGGCGCGAGATAAATTCCGCTAAAGAAAAGCTAGCGTTTGAGATTACAAAGCTTGTTCACGGAGAAAAAGAGGCAACAAAAGCTTTAAATACATCAAGAGCTTTATTCGAAGATAACGATGCTGATTCAAATATGCCAACTTTTAAATTTTCAGTTGAAAAATTAGTTAAAAATGAAATTGATATAGTTATCTTACTTGTGGAATCAGGTATTGCGCCTTCTAAAAGTGAAGCCAGGCGACTTGTGGAGCAAGGCGGGATAGAAATAGATGGAGAAAAAATAACAAATATTTTTCATAAAATAAGCTTTAAAAGTTTAAAAAACGGTATTATAATCAAAAAAGGCAAGAAAGTTTATAAAAAGATTTCTTTTTAAGCAAAAGAGTTAATTAGTATAGTGAGTCATACAGATATTGCTGAGTTTTCATACATGAGTTCTTGTTTTTCCTCCGCCGACAGCGGAGGAAAAATGTAAAAATCTATGATGATTTTGTATTGCCGTAACACAAACATCATTGACCTTTTCTCATCAATATGTTAATTTATAATTAAGAGTTTTATGCGCCAGTAGCTCAGCTGGATAGAGTGTTTGGCTACGAACCAAGAGGTCGGGGGTTCGAATCCCTCCTGGCGTACCAGTTTAAGTTCAGTAATTCCGCCGTTTGGCGGTTTTTTTGTTTTTAACTAATACCTTTTAAAATTTATTTGTCTAAAAAATTTCTAAAAAATTAATTTTTCTAAAAATCACCCGACATTTAAGCTAAAAGTTCCTTCTAAATCTTTTGCTAATGTCTTTTCCTGTAAGTTACTAATGTGAGTATATATCACTAGTTGTTGCAATATTTGAATGCCCTAACCATCTTTGAATGTCCTTTAACTGCCAACCTTTGTCATACAGTATACTTGCACAAGAATGCCGTAGATCGTGGAATCTCATACGTGGGAATTCGTTATGGCTCAATACTTTTTGAAAAGCTTTAGTTATGTATTGTGGCGTTAATAATTTCCCATTTGCCCAAGTGAAAACGTAATCACTTTCTATGTATTCTTTACCAAATAATTTTCTGTTCCCGTTTTGTTTAGCTTTTAAATCAAATAGTAATTCTTTTATTTCAGGCAATAGAATATATTTCATTCGGCTGGATGCAGTTTTAGTACGATCTTTAGCAACTACTATAGAACTTTTAACAACTGTGTGCTTGATTTCCAATATATCGTTTTTGAAGTCTATAGCATCCCATTTCAGCCCTAAAACTTCGCTTCTCCTGAGTCCATAATATAACGTCACATAGATTAATGGTTGTAACGGATGACCATTAAATAGTTTTAGAACCTCATTAGCTTGTTCTGCTATCAAAAAGCTCCCTTTTTGAGTTTTTTCTTTACGTCTGGGAAGTGGCACGTATTCAGCAGGGCTTTTGTATATAATACCTTCTATAACCGCTTGCTTTAATGCACCTTTTAGAACCAAGCTATGTTCTTTAATTGATTTCCAAGAAAGTCCGCCGGATTTACCGTCAGCTCTGCCTGATTTGATTTTATAAGCATAATAATCAATTATGTGCGTTGGGGTAACATCTTTAACTTTTAGATTAAGTGTTTTAAATTGTTATAAAAGCAAAAACCGCCGAAGCGGCGGAATTACAGGATTTTTGTTGGTGGAGATAAGCGGGATCGAACCGCTGACCTCTTGAATGCCATTCAAGCGCTCTACCAGCTGAGCTATACCCCCATTTTACAAATGCGTAAAAAACAAAACTTTATAGTGGTGGACGTTAACGGGCTCGGACCGCTGACCCTTGGCACGTCAATCCAATTGTTTTTATTCTACCACGAATGATTTAAAACTGTCAATCACCATAATAGCGGCTTACTCATGCAGTTTTTGCGACATTATTCAACAACAGTAGATTCAAACCCAAGAAGCCTCTTGAACTGACCCCAATTTTTTAGACGATTTTTATCAAGCAATATTAAAATATTGATTTCTGTATTCCACAGGGCTTAATCCCTTTAACTTTAATTTGATACGATGGTTGTTGTAATAGCAAATATACT
>JAEWWM010000060.1 GCA_023458915.1 Bacillota bacterium | reverse complement strand
AAAGACTCAAAACAAATATAAGGCAGCTTGAAGGCGCTGTTAAAAAATTAAAAGCACACCATCTTTTAGGCGGCGAACCAATGGGAATTCAAACAGCTCAGATGGCCATTTCAGATATACTTAATAACGACCAGCCTCCTCCTGTAACAGTTGAAAAAATAATAGACGAGGTTGCCAGAACTTTCAGCGTAACTCCGCAGGATATACGTTCGTCCAAGAGGTCAGCGTCCATCTCAAACGCTCGCCAAATTTCAATGTACGTTGTAAGAGATATAACTCAGTTACCCCTTGTCTCAATAGGCGAAGAATTCGGCGGCAGAGATCACTCAACTATAGTTTATGCGCTACAGCAAGTAGAAAAAACTCTGACCAAAGATTCAAAAATAAAAGCCATGATTGAAGATATTATAAAAAACATACGTGATAGATAATATATCTATGGATATGCATTTTTCGTCACTTTTCGTTGAATTTGAACTGGTTTTAAAACAAGTTTAATTGATAAAGATCTTTAACAATTTTTTGGCTGTAAAATTAAAATTATTTTCAACAAATTTTCAACTTTAAACAATCAGTTTTAAACTTGTCCACAAGCGATTTTCCAAAGCTTAAAACATTAGACAAACTTTAAACAAAGATTTAACACTCAAAATTTCAAATTTTTTTGAATGTTTTGCAGAATAAAAGTTTTTTCAACATTTAAACAGCCCCTACTACTATTACTATATATTTTATACTATACTTTCTTTTACTAGCTCATTTTTCAAAAATTGAAGTAAATACAAAGGAATGATTATGTGAAATTTACTTGTGAAAAAACAAAATTTGTAGAAGCTCTAACAAATGTTCAAAAAGCAGTAGCTCAAAAATCAGTTATACCAGCGCTAGAAGGGATTTTAATAAGCGCAAAGGAAAACAAAATTGAGCTTTGCGGCTACAACACCGAATTTGGTATAACAACTTCTGTACCAGCACAAGTAAAAAAAGAAGGAAAAACCGTTCTAAACGCTCGTCTTTTTACCGAAATTGTAAGAAAGCTTCCGTCTGAGTATGCTGAGATTGAAATCATAGATAATTTGACCGCGAAAATAACCGGAGGACAAAGCCAGTTTGAATTAATTGGAATAGATGCAAACGAATTTCCCAGCCTTCCAACAGTTGATGATGCAGAAAATTTCGAGCTTTCTGTTAGCGTAATTAAAAGCATGATAAGGCAAACTATATTTGCGGTTTCGGAAAACGATTCAAAACCAATTCACACGGGAACTTTATTTGAAATAAAAGATAAAACCTTAACCCTTGTTTCGGTCGATGGCTACAGGCTTGCAGTGCGGACTGAACCAATAAAAGAAAAATCAGAACTAAAATTTGTAGTCCCCGGAAAAACTTTAAGAGAAGTTTTAAAACTTCTTCCCGATACAGACGAAACTCTTAAAATTTCAGCAGGAATGCGCCATATAGTTTTTGATATTGGTGACTACTCTGTTATATCTAGACTTTTGGAAGGCGATTTTCTTGACTATAAATCCACTATTCCTGAAAAAACAAAAATTAAAGTCGTTGTTAACACACAAGATTTAGTTGATAGTATCGAAAGAGTATCACTCCTTATAATTGATAGACTGCAAAGCCCGGTAAAATGCATCTTTTCAGAAAATCATATCCATCTTTCCTGTATAGTTCCAATCGGAAAAGCAAATGACGAAATTCCTGCAAAAAGTAATTCCCCAGAGGAACTTGAGGTCGCGTTTAACAACAAATATATGACAGACGCCCTTAGAAACAGCAACTGTGATGAAATAGAAATCTATTTAAACGGACCATTAAGTCCTATAAAAATTCTTCCAAAAGAAGGAGATTCATTTCTTTTTATGGTTCTTCCGGTTAGAATAAAAGCGGAATAAAATAAAGGTATTTTAAAAGTGAACATAAATGAAATTACTATAAGTGAGTACAGAAATTTAAAAAAAGATACTGTTCATTTTAGTCCGGGTATAAATTTTATTTACGGGAAAAATGCCCAGGGTAAAACGAATCTTATTGAATCTCTCTGGATGTTTACCGGTGCGCGATCTTTTCGCGGGACACGAGATGCTGAGCTTATAAACTTTAACGAAACCTCGGCAAAACTTGAAGGAAAATTCTTTTTTGAAAAAAGAGAGCAAGAAATAGCGGTTTTTTTCGGTGAAGGGAAGAGAAAAGCATTTTTAAACGGTGTAGGCAAACCGTACCCTACAAATATTATCGGAAAATTTAGAGTAGTTCTGTTTTCGCCCGTTCAGCTTTCTTTAATAAGCGGTGGACCCGACTGCAGGCGGAAATTTTTAGACGCTGCCATATGCCAACTAAAACCGACATACACCGGTGCGATTATCAGATATAATCAAACACTGCGGCAAAGAAATGCGCTTCTTAAAAATCTGTCTTTCAGCGGCGGAGATTTTGCTTTTCTTGAAGTTTTAGATGAGAAACTCTCAGAACTTGGCGCGTTTATGATTAAAGAAAGGCTCGAATATCTTGAGCTGCTTAAAAAAGAAGCTTTTAAAATTTACTCTGAGATTTCAAACTGTAAAGAAAATTTAAGTATATTTTACCTGCCGAGTTTTTCAAAGAATATTATTTCGGACGCTTCTATTTCAGACATAAAAGAGATTCTTAAAACTCGTTTTGAAAAAGCAAAAAATTCAGATCTGAAAACAGGTTCCACCTCAGTAGGCCCGCATAAAGATGAACTTGAAATTTTTATCGATGATAAGCACGTTCGGCATTTTGGCTCGCAAGGTCAGCAGCGTTCTGCGGCGCTTTCACTAAAACTTGCTGAAGCTGCAGTTTTAGAGGAAAAAATTGGTGAACCACCTGTAATATTGCTCGATGATGTTATGAGTGAACTTGATGATTACCGCAAAAATTATATGATAGATAAAATAAAAAATAGACAGGTTTTCATAACAAGCTGCGATCAATCGGTTTCAAAACGCTTGAAAAATGGCAAACTTTTTGAAGTTGAAAACGGCAGAGTTACAGAAATTTGTGATTTTTAATTTTTTTGTTTTTAAAGGTCAGCTGTTGGATGTAATTGATTTTTATTTTTTAAAAGGAAGTTTAAAAATGTATTTAAATATTGGTGGCGATGCTATAATAGACGACTGTAATATCATAGGAATATTTGACCTTGATAAAACCACGGTTTTTAAAGTGAATAGAAATTATTTGTCAAACATGGAAAAAAGGGGTAAAATAGTAAATGCAGGCGATAAGCTGCCCAAATCTTTTGTGTTATGTGATGACAAAGGTGAAGAAACAGTGTACATAGGTCCACTTCTGCCAATTACATTGCTCAAAAGAAATAATATAACCTAACTAGTATGATTTAATTAGTTAATTAATGAAAATCGGAGGCGAAAAGAACATCGACAAATTCAGCTTGGCAAAATGCCCGTACTGTGGCGAAGAAATTTGGTACGTGGAAGCTTTTTTGGCTAAAAACAAAGCGGCTTATAAATGCAAGTATTGCGAGCAGATATCACAGGTAAAAGTAAAGTCTGAAACCTTTAAATTTTTGGGAATTGTAGAGATAGTATCAATAATAATCTTCGCGGCCTCGATTTTTATAAGTGAAGAATACTGTATTTTGGGTACAGCTTTAATAATCATGATTTTCTCCGGTTTTTATGCTTTTTCGCCGTTTATGGTGCTGCTTTTTAAACCCAAAAACGAAAAACAAAAAGATGAGTTTGACGACGTTTTTATAGGCACGAAAAAACAGTCTGGGAAAGATACAGATACAGAAATTTACAGTAATTAAAATAAAAAATTGTTAGTGAGGGAACTATATTTTGGAAAATAACGAGATAAGCCATAGCGGCGGAAAATACGGAGCTAATGAAATACAGGTTCTTGAAGGTCTTGAGGCGGTTAGAAAAAGACCTGGAATGTATATAGGAACCACAGGTCCAAAAGGACTGCATCATTTAGTTTATGAAATTGTAGATAACGGTATAGACGAAGCTTTGGCGGGTTTTTGCGATAAAATTGAAGTTGATATTTTACCCGGCGATATAATAAGAGTTAAAGATAACGGAAGAGGAATTCCAGTTGGAATGCATCCTACTGCTGGTATTCCTGCCGTAACAGTTGTTTTCACAGTTCTTCATGCCGGCGGAAAGTTTGGCGGAAGCGGGTATAAAGTTTCAGGCGGTTTGCACGGAGTCGGCGCCTCTGTTGTTAATGCTCTTTCCGAGTGGCTTGAGGTTGAAGTTAGTGATGGCGAAAACGTTTACAAACAAAGGTTTGAGCGTGGGGATATAGTAAGCGAGCTTGAAGTTGTCGATGTGGCACGCGAAAAAGGCACAATCATAACTTTTAAAGCCGACCCTGAAATTTTTAAAGAAACAACGGCTTATGATTATGAAACTCTTCAAACAAGGCTTCGTGAACAAGCTTTTTTAAATGCTGGAGTAGAACTTGTTCTCAAAGATACCAGAGATAACGAAAATCTGCGCGAGGATGATTTTAAATATGAAGGCGGCATAAAAAGTTTCGTAGAATATATACATAAAAAGAGAGGGCTTGAGGTAGTTCACAGTGATGTAATCAGCTTTTCGGGAGCGCTCCCGGACGGCACCGCCAGCGGCGAAGTTGCTTTCCAGTTTAACGATAGCTACAACGACCTTATTTTATCTTTTGCGAATAATATTCATACAACGGATGGCGGAACTCACGAAGAAGGCTTTAAGCGCGCGTTTACGAGGGTTATAAACGATTACGCCAGGAAATATAATCTTCTTAAAGAAAATGATAGAAATTTTTCAGGTGAGGATGTTCGCGAAGGCTTAACAGCGATAATCAGCGTTAAAGTTCAAAACGCACAGTTTGAAGGTCAAACCAAGACAAGACTCGGAAATACGGAAATTCGCGGGCTTATCGATGGAATAGTCGCTGATAAATTAACAGCGTACCTTGAAGAAAACCCGTCAGTCGCGAGGTCAATTGTTGATAAAGCAATCTCAGCTTCAAGAGCGAGAGATGCCGCAAAAAAAGCAAGAGATTTAGTTCGCCGCAAAACCGCAATGGAAACAGCTTCACTTCCCGGAAAGCTTGCTGATTGCCAGTCCAAAAATCCTGAAGAAACTGAAATTTATATTGTTGAGGGAGATTCCGCAGGAGGCTCCGCAAAAAGTGGGCGTGACCGCAAGTTCCAAGCGATTTTACCGCTCTGGGGTAAGATGCTTAATGTTGAAAAAGCAAGGCTCGACAAAGTTTATGGAAATGAAAAACTAATGCCTGTTATAATGGCTATGGGATGCGGAATTGGCGACGATTTTGACGTTTCAAAACTTAGATACGGCAAAGTTATAATAATGGCGGATGCTGACGTTGACGGTTCGCATATCAGGACGCTTCTTCTTACATTTTTCTTCAGGTTTATGAAGCCTGTTATTGAACATGGGCACATATATATAGCTCAGCCCCCGCTTTACAGAATCACGAAAAACAAAAAGCATCACTATGCTTATTCCGATGCTGAAAGAGACGGAATTCTTAAAGAATTCAGCGGTGGCACGGACATTCAGCGTTACAAAGGTCTTGGTGAGATGGATGCCGAACAGCTTTGGGAAACAACCATGAACCCCGAAACGCGTATAATGCTAAAAGTCACGCTCGAAGACGCCGCTGCTGCGGATGAAACTTTCACCATACTTATGGGCGATAAAGTTGAGCCAAGGCGTGAGTTTATTGAGAAAAATGCTAAGTATGTTCAGAATTTAGATGTGTAATAAAATTTTATGTGATATCACTACAAAGCAAATATACTCTCAGATATTGCGATTTAGTTTTTAAAGATGTATAATTTGTATAATTAAATTCAAGAAAATTAATTTTTAAGTGTTCTAATATAAAATTTTTAAAGGAGACAAAAAGGAGAAAAATGAAAGGTAAAGATTCATACCCCCCTAAAAGCACAGGGGACAGCGGCAGTACCGTAGAAGTTGACGATTTACCCGAAGTTCAACCAGAAACAGAAAAGTCAGAACCAATAAGCGAAGAAAATGATGAAGCTCGAAAGCCCGGGGATTGGGACGGCTCAGAGGCTGAAATTGTTGTTGACGATGAGGCCGAAGAGTACGAAGATGAAACAACGGGGATAAAAATAAAATATACCCTAAAACCCGAAGAAGTTCGAAGTTTCATTCGCCATAGCGAAGGATTCAGGCAAAACAGAAAAGCTCAAAGAAAGCACACTGTAATTCAAAACATAGTTTTTGTCGCTATGATTATCCTTGCGATTGCTACAGGCAGCGAATATTATAAATGGCTTGCGGTTTTTCCGGTAATTGCTTTATTTATCATGTGGCTTGTGCCGTTTTTCGGTATGAAAAAGTTGATAAGAGAACTTTTTAAAAATGAAGAGATGTCAGTTGAAATATTTCCTGACAAAATCGAGATCGAAGGCAAAACTCAGTGCCGAGAAATTCCGCTTGATGGTTCCTGCGAAAGCGAAGAATTTGACGATATGATTATGATATTTTCAAAAGATGGCCCTAGTTTATTGGTTCCGCTTCGTGCAGTTGAACCTGAATTTCAAGCGGATGTCCAAGCGATGCTTCTTGCCGGTGCAAAACCAAGGTACAAAAATTAAACTTCTCCCGGATAATTGCCCAAGTAAAATATATGTATTCCTTACTTTTTAGGAAATCCTACTGAGTTTTGGAAAGAAGTCTTATAAAAAAAATCTCAACATTCCAATTTTAGTTTGTTAATAATTCAAAGGGGTATTTAATGGATAACCAGGACGAAAAAAATATAATAGAATCAAAAGTAATAGAAGTTGACATAGAAAAAGAAATGAAAAAATCCTTTTTGGATTACTCTATGTCCGTAATAGTTGCAAGAGCGCTTCCTGATGTGCGTGACGGCTTAAAACCCGTTCACAGAAGAATTCTTTACACCATGTTTGAGGATAATTTAGGGCCTAGCGCAGCTTATAGAAAATGCGCAAATACTGTAGGTTCGGTACTTGGGCGTTATCATCCTCACGGTGATGCTTCAGTTTATGATGCTTTAGTCCGCTTGGCGCAGAATTTTTCTATGCGCTATATGCTGGTTGACGGTCATGGTAACTTCGGTTCTGTAGACGGCGACCCGCCGGCGGCTTACAGGTATACAGAATCACGCATGAGCAAAATAGCTGTAAAGATGCTTACTGACATTGATAAAGAAACTGTAGATTTTGTTCCCAACTATGATGACAGGCTCACAGAGCCAACAGTCCTTCCTTCAAAATTTCCAAATCTTCTTGTTAATGGCTCAACGGGAATAGCGGTCGGTATGGCAACGAATATTCCACCGCATAACATGAATGAAGTTATTGATGCAATGTGCCATTTAATCGATAACCCTGAGGCAGAGCTCGATGACTTAATGGAACATGTTAAAGGTCCTGATTTTCCGACCGGCGCGGCTATTATGGGGAAAAACGGCATTCGCTCAGCATATGGGACAGGCAGGGGGAAAGTAACTGTTCGTGCAAAGGCCGAAATCGTGGAAGCGAAAAACTCAAGATTTAAAATCATAGTCACAGAGCTGCCTTATCAAGTTAACAAAGCAAGGCTTGTTGAAAGCATTGCCAACATGATTAAAGACAAAAAAATCGAAGGAATCTCGCACATTGAAGACCATTCTGACAGAAACGGAATGCACATTGAAATAGATGTTAAAAAAGACGCTTCCGCTCAAGTGGCTTTAAATCAGCTTTATTCTTATTCGCAGCTTCAAACAACCTTTGGTATCATAATGCTCGCAATTGTGAACGGTGAGCCGAAAATCCTCACTTTAAAACAAGTTTTGGAAGAGTACATAAAATTCCAAATTGAAGTTATAACAAGAAGAGTTGTTTTTGACCTAAAAAAAGCCGAAGAACGCGCGCATATTTTAGAAGGGCTCAAAATAGCGCTCGATTTTATTGACGAAGTTGTTGCAATACTTAGGTCATCTAAGTCCATTCCTGAAGGAAAACAAAGACTTTCTGAAAGATTTGGGCTTGACGATATTCAAACGCAGGCCATTGTTCAAATGCCGCTCGGAAGGCTCACAGGACTTGAAAGAAACAAAATTGAAGATGAGCTTTTAGAACTTGCAAATAAAATAGCCGATTATAAAGACATTCTCGCAAACGATTATCGCGTACGTGAAATTATTAAAGTTGAAGCGTTAGACGCAAAAAAACATTTCGGCGATGAAAGAAGAACTGAAATTTTAAATGTCAGCGGAGAAGTGGATATTGAAGACCTTATTCCAAAAGAAGAATGCGTTTTAACTATGACCAGGTTTGGCTACATTAAACGCCAAAGCTTAGATAGTTATAAAATCCAAAAAAGGGGCGGCAGAGGAATTGCCGGTCTTACCCGTAGAGACGAGGATGTTGTAAACGAGCTTTTCATAATCAATACGCATGACTATGTTCTTTTCTTCACGAATTTCGGAAGAGTGTACAGGCTTAAATGCTATGAAATTCACGAAGGTTCCAGAACTTCGAAAGGTACTAATATTGCGAATCTTTTGCCGATTTCCGGAGATGAAAGAGTAACCTCGATAATTCGTGTTACTGCTTTTGAGGAAAATAAATATTTAATTATGGTTACTAAAAAAGGTGTAATAAAGAGAACAGATCTTAAAGCATTTGATTCCGCGCGAAAAAATGGACTTATTGCTCTTGATCTTGACGATGGCGATGAACTTGCATGGGTACGGCTTACAGACGGTTCGCAGGAAATGATTATTGCAACAAAAAAAGGCAAGGCAATACGTTTCAACGAAACTGATGTAAGGGCTGTAGGACGCAGCGCAAGAGGCGTTCGTGCGCTTAGGCTCGGGGCAAATGATGAAGTTGTCGGCATGATAATCGTTCAGAAAGACAGTTTAATTTTAACGGTTTCAGAAACCGGTTACGGTAGGCTTTCTGCACCGTCGGATTATAGAATTCAATCCAGAGGCGGGCAAGGAGTAATAAATTATCACACTAGAAAGTATGGCGATGTTGCCGCGCTTCATAGCGTAAGTTCCGAGCAAGAAGTTATACTTATTTCTGACAGCGGAATTATTATTAGAATTGAAGCTGGTACAATAAGAAAATGCGCAAGGCCTTCAAAAGGGGTAAAGGTTATGGGCCTGGCAAGCGGAAGCAAAATAGTTGCCGTAGCATGTGTTCCAAGAGATGATAAGCCTGATATTGGAGAAGATGAGCAAGAATAAAGATTTAGCAGTTTTTTCTCCCGCTATACAACAGATGGAGAAAAAACTAAAATGATTACTTATGGGATTTTTAATTTTTACATTTCAAATAAGTTATGTTATAATTAATTTATAATAACTTGATAAAAAGGATAGTTAACAAAAAGGAGTGTGTTTTATGGCAGCATCAGGTTCTCTTAGTACAGCCGGAAAAATTTTATTAGGTATATTTACACCTGTTGTTGTCACTTTAGTGGCGGCCATAATAGTAGTTTTAGTTAAATGTGGTAAAGCAGCTGATAAATTAAGTGCAACAGCTGACAGTGTTAAAAGCACAATTGGTAATACAGCTGGTGTAGAGAGAATGGTTACAAACGCGATAGGTAAAAATATAGATGAAAAGGTATCACACGGTGGACGGGTAGCAAGATGGCTTTTTGGTGGTAAAAAAGATACTACCAACACACTCTCTCCAGATTCCAGCCAAACTAAAAGTAGTACTACTAGCACTTCTTCAGCTTATGTAGTTGATGTTGACCCTAATACCGCTAAGCTTCCTGTTCCTCCAGATCGCGCGGTTATTATTGCCTCTAATACCAATGCTGTTAAATCTGCTGTTCCCGTGAGCAATACGAGTGGTGGCACTAATGAAGAAAATGATCTCGTAGATGTTGATATTTCCCCCGACACTATTCAACCATCATCACCTGCTAATAATTCTAATATTGGTCCGGGTGCGCAGGATACTAAGAATAAAGAAGGTTGGTGGAGTTGGTGTAAGCGCCAAACTAGCATAGGAGCAATTTACATAAGAAGCATTTTTTCTACGTCTTCCGCTGGTAAAGACGGAAAGAATAATGTATAACTGAAACTTCAAAAATTGTTATATATAAATGTAATTTTGCTGTCGTTTAATTCCAGCATTGCAAAAACAGTTAGCAAAATCAAAAAAGTAATAAAAAGTATTTTAAATAAATAATTTTTGGCTATTTTATTTAAAATATTCTGTAATTTTTTCATTAATGTAAAGCCATCCCTTCCAGCCTAGGTGCTGCGAATCTTTCATAAAATAAGGTTCATATTCCTTCTCTCGCATATCTAGATAATCAAAACCATACTTGGACGCTAAAGTTTCTGCTTCATCGTAGAAAGTCGCACGTTTTT
>JAEWWM010000059.1 GCA_023458915.1 Bacillota bacterium | reverse complement strand
ATTTAGCACTAACCGGAACCGCCAAATGGAGCGATACTGCAAACTCAGACCCAATGACAGACATTAAAAACGCGCAGGATAAAATTGAAGAAAACACAGGGGTTAGACCAAGTATTGCAGTAATGTCTAGAAAAACTTTTAATTATTTACTTAAAAATGAAAAAATTAAGTCAGGCATACTTGCTCAAAATATAACCGCAAACATCTTTATGACCGATGGCATTCTAAAAGCATTTTTGAAAGAGCAGCTTGGCGTTTCGATCATTGTTTACACCAAAAAATTCAAGGCTGAAAATGGCACAGCCTCAAGCTTTTATCCTGACGACATGTGCACTCTAATGCCCGAAGGATTTTTAGGTTCAACTTGGTTCGGCACAACTCCCGAAGAAAGGACAGGAATGCAGTCTGGAATGCAGGTTTCAATTGTAAATACAGGCGTAGCTCTTGCGGTGTCAAGACCAAATGAAGTGCCACTTAGAACCGAAACAATAGCATCGGAAATTGTACTTCCCTCATTTGAACGCATGGATGAATGCTTTGTTATGAAAGTAAGCTAAATAAACTAAAAAATTAGAGGCGAGGTAAACTATGTCACAGCTTGAAAGGCTTAAAATATTAATTCCGGATGAAAGTAATGAACAGTTACTTCAAGAACTGCTTGCCCAAGCTGAAGACGCCATAAAACACAGAAGGCGCACACCTATTGGGCTTCCACTTGAAAGTCAACATTTCTCGCTTCAAATTGAAATAGCTGTGTTTTTATATAACAAACTCGGCGCTGAAGGTGAAAAAACTCATTCTGAAAACGGAGTAAATCGAGGTTACGAAAACGCTCATATTCCCGACAGTATGCTAAATTCGGTTGTGCCATTGGGTGTGGTGATAAAGTGAGAAGCTTTAGAAAAGATAAAACAAAACTTTATGTAGCCAAAAGACTGCCTTCCATTTCAATTTTAGATGAAAATGGCAACCCAACAGGTGAATATGCAAAGGCTTATGAAAACCCGGTAATGCTAAGCTTAAATGCAAAACCCATTACAGATAAAATAGAGCAGCAGATGTTCGGTGAAGATTTAGAACATATTTTGAAAATCGTTTATACTCCGTTTGATTCAAAGAAAACAGTTATCTTGCAATATGATGTCGTGTGGCTTGGCGTAGAACCTAACGGAATTTTAAATGAAGCTGACCCAAAGCACCCAATGAACAACAATTATA
The DNA here is from genome assembly GCA_023458915.1 of Bacillota bacterium. Lineage (GTDB taxonomy): Bacteria > Bacillota > Clostridia > Oscillospirales > Acutalibacteraceae > UMGS1491. The sequence continues at coordinate 4,709 of JAEWWM010000059.1, read as the reverse complement.
TAGTTATCAAAACAATTAATCGGGGAAATCAAAACGCGGCTTTTATTAAAAAGATAAGCGGTAAACCACAATGAAAATAGATGCTTTCAGTGTAAGTTCGGTAAATACAGCGATAGACAAATTAATTAGCTATAGAAATAAAATTGACGGTACTTTTAAAACTGAAGTTTTGGAGCTTACCAAAAAAGGCTATGAATATATGATTTCCATAGTTCGTGAAAACACAGGAAATCTAAAAAATAGCATATCTTGGGAATATGATGAATCCGGTAATAAAGGGGTTATAAAAGTCGGTTCAGATTATGGAATTTTTGTTGAATATGGCACAGGAATAGTTGGAGCAAATTCGCCTCATCCAAACGCAGAAGGCTGGAAATATGATGTAAACAACCACGGCGAACAAGGATGGTGGTATTACGACGAAAATCAAAATAAATACAGGTGGACAAAAGGCCAATCAGCAAATGCGTTTATGTATAAAACAGCGGAATATTTAAAGAAAGAAGCTTCAGAAAAAATTAAGGTGATAATAAATGGTTGATATTCAAAATCAAATATTTAATTCCTTAAAGCAAAGAATTGAAACTCAGTTTTCAAATTCAAAAGTTTGTAAAGATTTTCAGCCTGTAGCTTCCGACTTCCCCATCATAACTTTTTATGAAATAGATAATTCTGAGCTTGAACACAATCTTGATTACACGCAAAGGAAATCAAACTTAGCGTTTCAAATAGATATTTTCACAATTGGCGGTACTAAAGAAAGTCAAGCAAAAGCAATTTCAAAAGAAATAAGCGAGGTGATGGAAAATCACTATCACATGAAAAGATTATTTGCAAATCCGCTTGATAACGCAGATAAGGACATTTACAGGTATACAATGCGATACTTTTGCAAAATTGACGAGGACAGACTACTAATTTACAGTTGATAATTTAAAAATAAAAAACTGGAGGAAAATCTCATGTCAGTAGCAATTTCAGATGTAGGCACCCTACTTTGTGTAAAAGGAACAGATGACAAGTATACAAAGCTAATTTCAATCACCTCCGCACCAGCAACCGGAGCAGCACCCGGCACAATTGATGTTACTAATCTTGAAAGCCCGGTAAAGCAGTATATTTCAGACAGGCCCGATACGCCAGCATATGAATTTGAGGCAAATTATCTGAAAACGGATTATGAAAATCTAACGACGAAAATCAGTTTGACAGTATCTAAGGATTACCTGATTGTCTATCAAGACGGTTCAGGAGAAAAGTTTACGGGTACCGGAGCAATTTGGAAGAAAGAAATTTCAGCCGGAAATGCAGTTAAAATTGGCATATCTTTTTCCGTTGAAAGCCACGAACACATCACAGACACATCAACTATAGTTATATAAAACAATTGGAGGAATAAAAAATGGCAGAGTTTAAAGTATCGGTTGGAGATAAAGAGTACACTTTAGAATACACAAGAGACAGCGTAAGACAATTTGAAGCTCTTGGCGGAAGTATTCAAAGTATGCAGGAAAAAATATTTACATCTATTGATAACCTATTTTATGTTGGGCTTCTGAAACATCATAAGGGTATAAATTATAACCTTGCTAAGAAAATATCCGATGAAGCAGTTGATGAATGGGGCGTTTCAAACATCTATCCAGTCCTTGCTGAAAGATTCACGGAAATTTTAACTCATGAAGGTAATATTTCAGGTGATAAGAAAAGTTTTTTAGTATCGGAAGCAGTGAAGCCCAAGAAATAGTAGATTTAAGAAAATTAATACACTACTGGTGGAGCGAATTACTTCCTAAAGCACTATATATAGGATTAAGCGTAAATGAGTTTTGGTATGAAGATCCCTACCTGCTTGAAATTTACTCAAAAGTTTATGAGATGAAACTCAAAGATCAAGCCAATGAGTGGAAGATAAAGACCAATTTTAAAGCTTGGCTTCAAGGAGTGTATATTCAAAACGCAGTGGCTTCGGTGTTATCTAAAAACGCAAGATACCCATCTAAACCTTTTGATATTTCAGAAAGCGGCAATGAAAACATTAAAAATAGTGAAGAATTAATAAAAGAGCGATCAAGAGAAATAGATAAAATGCTAAATCACAAGTGAAAAAAGAAATGAGTTCTTAAAGAGAACCGCGAGTTAAGCGGTTCTTTTTCACTTCTATTTTTAAAAATCAGAGGTGAGACAGTTGGCAAACGATTTGAATTTAGAAATTACCGGAAGTGCGGACAAAGCAGTAAACGCGCTCGATAGAATAATAAACAAGCTTGCGGAGTATCAGGGCAGGCTAATTTCTACAGTTCCAAAAATGAATCAGTTTAATAATGCACTGCGAGATTTACCGAGTACTGCGGGAAACAAGTATAAAGATTTGGCAAGCGGTATAAATTCTGTCGCAACTGCTCTTAAAAAATTTGATAGCAAAACAGGTTTATCTAGTCTTAAAAATGAATTTGAAATGATAAAACAGTCATCTTCAGGTTTAGATGTTACTGCTGATAAGCTCACGAATGTTGCAAATGCTATGACAAACACAAAAGGTGCGTCCAAACTATCGGCAGAGCTTGCCAAGTATCAATCTCAAATCGACATAGCGGATGCGAGAACTCAGTCAGTTCTAGCTAAAGCCGCTTACGATACAGAAAACTACGCTCTTAAAACGGGAAAGCTTACCGAACAAAAAGAAAAGCTTGCGGAAACTGAAAGGAAATTAGCTGAAAGCACACAATGGAGCGAAGAAGCGCAAAAAAGCTTGAGCGAAGCTGTGGAAAGAGCAAATTTAAAATATAATGAGTCTTTTTCTGTAAATGATATTCAAACTCCAAAAACGTCGTTCCCCATGAATGATATTTATGCCGGCAGAAATATTCAGGCAGAAATTGACGCACTTCAGCGTACCTCACTTCCTGAATTTGATACCTCAAAAATAAATGAAGCAATTAAAGAAACAGAAACGTATGTACAAAATTTAAATCCTGCTTTTGAAAATATGTCAGTTTCTGCTCAAATGCAGTTTAACTCTGTAGTTTCCAAGCTTCGAGAAGTGAATATCGAGCTTGAACAGCAAAAACAATTGTACGCAAATCTTACTCAAGATTATGAAACTTTATCTAAAGGTTTTAGCCCTGAAGTAGCTGATATGAATGATTTTGATACAAAAATAAAGGCAAGCTCGAAAAAAGTAAAAGAATTAACCGATAAACTAAATGAGCTTAAAAAAGCTTTGGAGAAACTCTCAACTCCTACCAAACAAACAGCAAAAGACGTGGAAAAAGCGGGTCAATCTTCAAAAGCGGCTTCAAGGGAATTCAGCACATTTGATAGAGTTCTTAGAAATTTAAGGACGTATCTTTTGGTTAGAGCTATTAATCAGCTCAGTCAAGCTTTTTCAAACGCACTGACGAATGCGATGACATTCACGGAAAACATGAACCTATTTAACGTGTCACTTGGTGAAAATGTTTATCAGGCTGGGCAGTTTATTGATAAAATGTCCGCAGCTTTTGGGATGGATCCCTCTAACCTTATTAAAACAATGGGAACGTTTTATCAAATCTCGCGTTCAATGGGCATGACAAGCCAGAATGCTTATGTTCTTTCTGAAAACTTTACGAAACTTGCTAATGATTTAGCGTCTTTTTACAATATTTCAGTTTCAGACGCTACAACTAAACTTCAAGCAGGTCTTGTTGGTGAAACAGAGCCACTGAGGCGTTTAGGAATTATTACAACCGAAAATGCACTCAAGCAAACGGCAATGAACTTAGGCATAGAAAAATCCGTCCGTGACATGAGCGAAGCTGAAAAAATGCACCTTAGGTACATAACGGTTTTAAATCAAACAAAAAATTTGCAGGGCGATTTTGCAAGGACCATTAATGAACCTGCTCAATTAGTGAAAATACTGCAAGAGCAAATATCACAGCTTGGTAGAGCACTCGGAAGCGTATTTATGCCTGTTTTAGGTGCAGTTCTTCCCTATATCATTGCTTTTTCAAGAGCTTTAACCACACTAATTGGTAGTTTAGCCGCGCTTTTAGGATATAAAGCTCCTGATTACAAAGCCATAAGCACGGGATTTAGTTCCGCAGTTAGTGAAAGTGACAATCTTGGAAATTCAATAGGAAAGGCGTCTGCAAAAGCAAAAGAGTTTAAAAAGCAAATTATGAGCTTTGATGAGCTCCATATTTTAACTGAACCAACCAGCTCATCCGGAGGTTCAGGAAGCGGCTCCGGCGTAAGTGATTTCGCCGTTCCTGACTTAACAGGCTATGATAATTTAATGGATTCCGTTGATAATCGAATAGATGAGATATATCAAAACATAATGGCTTTCTTTAATAATATTGGCAAACTTTTAGAACCAACAATACAAGCTTTCTCAAGGCTAGGAGTGGAATTAGATCGCTTAGGAAGTTTTGCATGGCAAGGGCTTGTTGATTTTTATAATTCCTTCTTAGTCCCTGTTGAATCATGGGTTTTCGGCGAAGGATTACCTAGGTTTATTGATGCTTTAACTAGTGGCCTTTCGCAAGTTGATTATTCAAAAATAAACACTGCTTTAAATGAATTATGGAAAGCCTTAGCACCTTTTTCAATTGCTATCGGCGAAGGACTTCTATGGTTTTGGGAAAATGTTTTGGTTCCGATCGGTACTTGGACTATGAATAATGCCGTGCCTGTGTTTTTGAATTTATTTTCAGGTGCAC
>JAEWWM010000058.1 GCA_023458915.1 Bacillota bacterium | reverse complement strand
TTGAGTCAGTTTCTCCGCGCCAAGCGCTTTGTGTTATCTTACTTCTTATAATAAACTCCGCATTTTCGGAATTGATTTCTATATTTAAATTTTTCGGTAACGCAAATGTTTTTAAAATTAAAAATTCTATAGTTTGAACTATTCCTAAAATAATAAAAAAACCAAAAATAATGCAGCATACTACTGTACTCATCTAACCACCTCGGTACATAGTATGCTACAAATTTTTTAAAGTTTAGCTTATGCCTATGTCTGGCACGTCACTTTCTTCCCCTATCGGAACATGGGGCGGTTCCTCTTCTTCTTCGAAAATAATAGATATACACCACACGGCCGCAACGGCAACTATAACGTATACTATGCGGCTTACCATTGAATCTTGCCCACCAAATATCCAAGCTATAAAGTCAAACTGGAAAAATCCGATCGAGCCCCAATTGAGCCCACCAATTATACAAAGAACAAGCGCGATTTTATTGAGTGTGTTCATTAATCTATGTTTCATAAATTCATCGCTCCTTTCAAAGTATTATTTATATTATACACAAAAATTATTAAAAAACAATATTAAATTTGTTTTAATTTATATATTTAAGATATTAAGGGCAAAACTTGAAGAAAAACTAAGATTTTGCTAAAATTATATTTTATACTCTAGTTTTTAAAAATTCCGGGGGAACTAATATTGTCAAATTTTGTATCCACTTATAAATACGGTCTAGAACAGCAAAATTATTGCAAAAAAATTTATAATTTATATAAAAATTTAAAACAAAATAAAAAACCGCTTGCGTTTGTAAAAACATACGGCTGTCAGCAAAATGCATCCGATAGCGAAAAATATGTAGGGATGTTAATCGAAATGGGTTTCGAAATTACTGAAAATCAAACTGACGCAGATGTGATTTTATTTAACACTTGTGCTGTTAGAGAAAACGCGGAAAATAAGATTTTTGGGAATATCGGGTGGCTCAAAAACATTAAAAAAACAAACTCTAACTTATTTATAATTTTATGCGGGTGTATGACTGAACAAAAATTCATTTTGGGAAAAATTAAAGATAGGTATTCTTTTATTGATCTTGTGCTAGGAACTCATTCTCTTCATAAATTTCCTGAATTTTTTTACAGCGCACTTATTAAAAAAAGCGGTAAAGAAAAAAGTTTATTTATAAACGAAAAAAGTGATTTAATACTTGAGGGCGCGCCAATTAAAAGAGTAGATCATCTTAAAGCTTTTTTATCGGTAATGTACGGATGCGATAATTTTTGTTCTTACTGCATTGTGCCTTATGTTAGAGGTAGAGAGCGCAGCCGAAATTTTGATGAAATTATTTTGGAATTTGAAAGCCTTTTAAAATCTGGGTATAGAGACATAACTCTTTTAGGTCAGAATGTAAATTCTTATGGCAAAAATCTCGAAAATTCTCTAGATTTCCCTGAGCTTTTAAAAATGCTTGATAGTTTTGAAGGAGAATATAGGATTAGATTTATGACGTCTCATCCGAAAGACGCTACTGAAAAGCTTTTTGATACTATCGCAAATAGCCGGCACATAGCTCATCACATTCACTTGCCGGTCCAGTGTGGAAGCGACAGAATTCTTCAAAAAATGAATAGAAAATATACAAAAGAAGATTATTTGAAAATAATAGATTATGCGCGAAAAAAAATCCCTGATATAACTTTCACAAGTGATATAATAGTAGGGTTTCCAGGCGAGACATACGAAGAATTTTTAGAGACTTTAGATCTTATTAAAAAAATTGAATTTTCGTCGCTCTTTACTTTTATTTATTCACCGCGCGAGGGAACGCCTGCAGCAAAGCTGCCTGATGAAATTTCTAAAAAAGAAAAAACAAAGTGGCTTTTAGAACTTTTGAAAGTTCAGGAGAATATTTCCGAAAAATTTTGCGAAAAAATGATTGGCGAAAAGTTTCGAGTTCTATGTGAGGGTTTTGATAATAAAAATTCTTGCCTTTTCTGCCGAACGGATGGGAATATTATTGTAAAGATTAGCGGAAACAAAAACATGGTTGGTAAATTTTTAAATGTTAGAATTACTGATTCAAAAAGGGAATCTTTAATAGGAGAAATAATTTAAAATGAATAAAGTAAAGGAGAATTAAAAATAATGGATTTAATAACACTAGCCAGAGAGGTTGGCGCTGCAATCCAGCAAAACGAAGAATACATTGATTACAAAATAAAAGAGCAAAACGTAGAGTGCGATAAAGAACTTCAAAAAATGATCGAAGAACTTAATTTAAAAAAGGTTTCGATTAATAACGAACTTTCGAAAGAAAACGCAGATCAAGAAGAAATTGATAAGCTTAACAGTGAAATTGGCGAACTTTATAATAAAATTATGCAAAACGAAACCATGAAAATTTATAACGAAGCAAAACAAAAATTCGAAGAAATTCTTAGAAAAGTAAGCTTTATTATAAATAACTCAGCTGCTGGGCAAGATCCTTATGTTATTGATATTGATAATATGATTGGTTGCTCTGGCAGTTGTTCAGGATGCTCTGGATGCGTATAAAGTTTGCACAAATTCTAACAAAATTCAAGATTTTAAAGCGAGTGAATAAAAATGGCTGAACTTTCCCCAATGATGCGCCAATACATGGATGTTAAAAATAAACACAAAGACAGTATAGTGTTTTTTCGCCTCGGCGATTTTTATGAGATGTTTTTTGATGATGCAAAACTTGTTTCTGAGGAACTGGATTTAACTTTAACAGGGAAAGATTACGGTCAAGATGAACGCGCCCCTATGTGCGGAATACCGTACCATAGCTGCGAAGCTTACATTGCTCGACTTGTTGCAAAGGGCTACAAAGTTGCAATGTGTGATCAAGTTGAAAGCCCTACCGAAGCCAAAGGAATTGTAAAACGCGAAGTTGTAAGGGTTATCACCCCTGGCACTGTTATGGAAGAAAGTATGCTTGATGAGTCAAAAAACAACTATATTTGCTCGGTTTATCTATCTAAATCGCTCGGTACAGTCGGTATATCTTTTTGCGATATTTCGACAGGTGAACTTAAAGTAACGGAGATTTCGGGCATTCACGATGATATTACAAATGAAATAAAAAATGAACTTGGAAAATTTAGTCCAAAAGAAATTTTAGTTGGCGGAAATATTGAACTCTTAGAGCCTCTTAAAAATTTTATGAAAGAAAAACTCTCGTGCCGCGTTGAAGTTATGGAAAGCGACGTTTCCGAAAAAAATTCCAAAGAAACACTTTTATTTCACTTTAAAAATAAAACTTTAAAAGCCATGGGGATTGAAAATAAATCAAGCGCTATAAGATGCCTTGGAAATTTATTTGAATATTTAAAAAATACACAAAAAAGCGGGCTTGATCGTATAAGTGTAGTTCTTTATTATAATAAATCTGAATTTATGGGGCTTGATTTAAATACTATTCGGAATCTTGAAATTTTAGAAACTATGCGCTCTAAATCAAAAAAAGGTTCGCTTTTATGGGTTTTTGACAAAACAAAAACAGCTATGGGAAAACGCTTGCTGCGCTCATGGCTTGAGCGTCCATTAATTGACATCGAAAAAATTGAAAAAAGGCAAGATGCAGTTGAAGAGCTTGTTAATAACACTATTTTAAGAGGTGATTTTGAAACCGCTCTTACTGGAGTGCACGATATTGAAAGGTTGATGACGAAAATTACTTATGGCTCCGCGAACGCAAGAGATTTAAAATCGCTTTCCAGTGCTCTTTCGAAGCTCCCTGAAATTAAATTCAGCCTTTATAAAGCGAATTCTTGGCTACTTAAAAAAATGTGCGAAAAACTCGATCTTTTAAAAGAAATTTATATGTTAATTGAAGAGGCAATAACCGATAATCCACCATTTTTTGTAAAAGAAGGCGGAATAATAAAAGACGGTTTTAATGAAGAGGTGGACAGGCTTCGAAAAGACATAAAAGGCGGTAAAAATATTGTTGCCGAAATTGAAAGCCGTGAACGAGAAATTACAAGGATTCCAAAACTTAAAATTGGATTTAATAAAGTTTTTGGATATTATATTGAAGTTTCGAATTCATTTAAAAATAAAGTCCCGGATAGTTATATACGAAAACAAACACTTTCAAATTGTGAAAGATTCATAACCCAGGAGCTTAAAGATTTAGAATCACGAATTTTATACGCAAGAGATAAAATAAACGAAACTGAGTATAAAATTTTTGAAGAGGTCCGTTTAAAAGTTGCTGAAAGCCTGCCGCAGATAGTCAAAACTGCAAATATTATTGCGAATCTCGATGTTATAAGATCGCTTGCGGAGGTGGCGACGGCTAACAATTATGTTAAGCCTAAAATCAGTGATGGCAGTGAAATAATTATAAAAGAAGGCCGCCATCCTGTAGTTGAAGTTTTGTTAAGCGGTGCCCCGTTTGTACCAAATAGCACTATTCTTGATAATTATAATAACATGGTAGCTGTAATAACAGGTCCAAATATGGCGGGGAAATCAACGTATATGCGCCAAACTGCGCTTATAGTTTTAATGGCGCAAATCGGAAGTTTTGTTCCGGTAGTTGAAGCTAAGATTGGAATAGTTGATAGTATTTTTACGCGCATTGGTGCATCGGATGATTTGGCTTCAGGGCAATCGACTTTCATGGTTGAGATGAACGAGGTTGCAGACATTATAAAAAATGCGACATCAAAAAGTTTACTTATTTTAGATGAAATCGGGCGCGGTACGTCAACTTTTGACGGTATGAGCATCGCGAGGGCTGTGCTTGAATA
>JAEWWM010000057.1 GCA_023458915.1 Bacillota bacterium | reverse complement strand
TGGAAAAAGAAAGAGGCATTATAGGTCAGGAAATAAAAATGTATGAAGACAGTCCCGACTGGAAAGTTACCATTAACTTGCTTGGTGCGCTTTACAAAAATCATCCTGTGAGAAATGACATCGCTGGTTCGATCGAATCCATAACTAAAATAACACCCGAAATGCTTTATGAATGTTATAATACATTTTACAATCTTAATAATATGGTACTTTCGGTTGTCGGAGATGTTAACCCTGATGAGATATTTACATTAGCTGATAAGAAACTTAAATATTCAAAATCCATCGAGGTTGAAAGATTTTTCCCCGAAGAACCGCACGAAATTAATAAAAAAATGGTTACTGAAAGTTGTGATATTCAATCTTCAATTTTCAGCTTAGGGTTTAAAGAAAACGTAGCTACTGCGTCAAGACGAAATATGAGCGATCTTGTCTACACTAATATAATACTCAAATGCATAGGTTCGCGAACTTCTGAGATGTACCGCGAACTTTTAGAAAAAGAACTTATAAACACTTCTTCGTTTTCTTATGAATATTTCGAAGGTCCCGGATATTCTTCTGTGATTTTTTCAGGGGAATCAAAAAATCCGGAAAAAACGGCGGAAATAATACGAAAATATGCCGATAAAATTCATGTAAACGGTATTGATAAAAAAACTTTTGAAAGAGCAAAAAAAGCCGTTTACGGTCAAAGTCTTTCAGCATTTAACAGCGTTTCGGCTATAGCTAATTTAACTTTAGATTTTGCGCTTTCTGGGAAAGAAATTTTTGAATATATAAATATTTTGGAAAAAGCTTTTATGGAAAAAGCAAACGATAGATTGAAATCTATGCTTGAGAGTGATTATTCTGCCTTATCTATTGTTCGGCCAAAAGAATGAATAACATCTTATATAATGTTTTTTCCCCGAAACTTGGGATTTATTTAAAAATCAGCCCGATAGCTTTTAAAATTGGACACTTTTATGTGCATTGGTACGGGATAATAATTGCTCTTGGATTTTTACTTGGTTTTTTGTATATAAGCCGCAGAGCGCATGAATTTGGATTAAATCAAAATGATGTGACAGATTTTGCGCTAATCGCTTCTATATGCGGAATTTTAGGAGCGAGAATTTATTATGTTATTTTCTATCCTAGTAATTTTTATAAAGAGAATCTAATAAAAATTTTTATAATTCCTGAAGGCGGAATAGCAATTTACGGCGCCATAATTGGCGGTTTTTTGGGAGTTTTAGTACTCGCAAAAATAAAGAAAAAAAATTTATGTTCTGTTTTAGATCTAATGTCTTTGGGATTAATTATTGGGCAAACTGTTGGCAGATGGGGGAATTTCGTAAATCAAGAAGCTTTTGGAACAGAAACAACCTTACCCTGGGGCATGATGAGTGAAAATACGTTTTTTAAAATTGTTCATCCGTGCTTTTTTTATGAATCTTTAGGTTGCTTCGCTTGCTTTTTGTTCCTCCATTTTTACAGCTTAAAAATAAAATACAAGCCCGGTAATATATTTCTTATATACACGATGCTTTATGGGTTACTTCGTGCCCTAATTGAAGGACTTAGAACCGATAGTTTGATTTTGCCCGGCACATTTATTAGGGTATCACAACTTTTAAGTATAATTCTTTTTATAAGTTCAATTGCGTTGTTAATATCCGGGCGTCACTTGAAAAAATGAAATATAAAAAATTATTATCTTGTTTCTTGTTTAGTTTTTAAAAAAGGAAATTTATCTGAAATTTTATTAATAGCTCCAGTAGCATTAATAACAGCTTCGCCAACAGATTGGGCAGCATCAAAAGCTGCTTTCAAAGTAGTGTCGTCGATGGATAGACTGTTTTTTTCAGTGGGCAATCTTTTTACAACTTCATCAATTTGGCCTTTTCTTTCCGTCAATTCCGAGATAACCTTGAAAACAGTTTGAAAAATGGAAATGGCAAATCTTTTTTTCACTAAAGCTTTTTCAATTCCAGTAATTGAATCAGGGTACATAAGTGGTGTCTTTTTCATTTCACATTTAGCATCTTCGGCTATTTCTTTGACAATGACATAACAATTATACTTAACTGTTTCATATATAATTCTTTTCACAGGAAATGTACTTGTTTTCACAGGAAATGTAAGGGAGTGATATTCGGTTGTTTCTGTGGGAACCTTTAAACTATTACATTCAGCAATTTTATTGAATATTTCTTCTATAGTATTGTAATTTGTTTTTGCGGCAGCTAAAGTGGCATTAGGATCACTATTAGCTTTTGAAAGCATGGTAGAAATAGATTTTTCAAGTGTTTCAAGTGCTTTATTAATGCCTTCAATGTAGCCTTGGGAATTAACAAAAGTTCGCAAGACAGTTTTATACCATAACGCATTTGCGCTTGGAAATGGCACAACAAAAAGTACTAACAATAATGATAAAACAACTGAAAGGCTCTTTTTTATGAAACTTATGAAATTATTTTGCTTTTTATACAAATTTTGATTAAAATCCATACTTTTAAATTTTTTCATAAAATTTAAAATTCCTCATTTCTAAAAATTAAATTTTTATTTATTATTGATTTTATAATAAAATTTGTCGAACGTCCAGAATTTTTTTGTTATTTTTAATAAAAATAAAACATCCACTGAAACATTTCAGTAGATGTTTTATTTCTTCGCTAAACAAGTTTGTTAGTCAAAATCAGTAATTCCGTTTTCCCTTTCAAAATCTATCATTTTTACAAATAATTTATTTGTTTTCTCTGGCGATACACCAAAATGTTGGAAAAATTCAGCAAATTTTTGCCGATTTAATTGTACCGGCTGCAATTTAAGTAAATTTTCGAGAGATATGTTTTTATTATCATTTCGAGCTTTCTCTATTGCTTCATCACATTTTTTATCTATTTCTTTAATGCCCAGTTCCAACATTTTTTCATTAAATCGCACTAAAGCAGCAGGGGCAAAAAGAGCCAGAACAGTAGAATCTGTGCTACTAGAACTTTCCCCCAAAGGATTTATAAGATTGTTAAATGCTTCCTTTTGCAATGACTCTAATTCCTTTTTAATTTCTTCTTTTTTCTTCTGAATTGCTTCCTGTTTTTCTTCCTGCTCTTTTCTTATAGTCTCTTCTTTTTCAAGTTTTTCACGTTCTAACCTTTCTTTTTCTTTTCTTATAGCTTCTTCTTTTTCAAGTCTTTCACGTTCTGATTTTTCTTTTTCTAATCGTTTACGTTCTGCTTCTTTGCAAACTTCTGGAAATCTGCGTTCAAATTCTTTACGAAACATGTCATTATAGTATGCATATCTACAATCATAAAGTTTGAGTTGATCAAGAAAGCCACCACTGATTGAAACTTCGAAACACTGATCCTTGGAAAGATTAAATTTTACACGTTCACAGTCCACAAAATTTGGTATGCCAAGGCAGCTTTCCCCAAACAATCTGTTCCACATACGGTCTATTGCTAATTTGGTCAAATCTCCAATATTATTTGTTTTCATATTGTTATTAAAATAATATTCAAAACATGCATAAAACTTATCTAAATTATTTTGAATAAGATTGTTAAATCCATATGGTACAATGACATATTTGTCAGAATTTCCTATTGTAACTCTAGCTACCCTCATTCCTTTTAAACAATCGTCACCACCATTGTAATAACATTGTATTGGTAATGCTGCGAATGGGAATTTTTGTATTTCTACTACGCTATCTTTACAATTAGGATTACGCTCAATATTAATATGGCAATTTGTTTTATTAACAAAAGGAGACGTATCTACACTGTAAATTAAATTGTCTGTGGTTACGTACCATATGTTTTTTCTTTTTTCGCCTAAAAATTTTGCAAATTCAATAGCTTCCGTATCACTACATTCATATTTTGAAGTAATGCACAACCTATCTCCTAAGTTGCGGGTGGAAAGTTCATATGTTATCTTATTTCCTGTTGAAAATGTGTATGTTTCGGCAAACACAGAAGTAAAATAACATCCTAAAACAAAAATTACCGCCAAATAAAACAATTTTACTAATTTCTTAAATTTCATAATTAAATTTCCTCTCTTATTAACGTGATACTAAATAAATTTGTTTATGATTATAGTTTATATTCCATTATTTGTAAATAATGGAAATTTTATCAATAAATCAAAATCTTATTACAGTGTGTATGAAAAATTGCTTTTTAAAACTGTTTATTTATTCTCTTGGCCCCTGTAATTCTAATTTTATTTTTAAAATTTTATTGCTTTAGGTGTTGTAAAGCTGAATCTTACGTGTTATAATACTAACTTAAATGAACAAAATATTAGTTTTACATATCCAAAGAGGTGAAAATAGTGAAAGAAAATATACATCCTGCTTGCTTTGAAACCGAAATAAAATGCGCCTGCGGAAACGTTGTTAAAATTAAGTCAACTAAAAAAGATTTAAGATCAGACGTTTGCTCCAAGTGCCATCCTTTTTATACAGGTAAGCAAAGATTTATTGGTGCCGATGGACGCGTTGACAGATTTAAAAAGCGCGTGAGTGCTACCCAAGCCGTTCAAGCAAAAGCATAATTTTTTATTTTAAAACTTGATTTATTATTTTTTTTTAGAGACGCAAAAATAATAGGCGGTGCAGATTTTGCGTCGCCTACTATGCCAGTGTGGTGAGGGTTTTGCATGGTTACAAAACTATAAAAAACAATGGGTTTTATGAGGAAACCAAAAAGCGATCCAAATTTATTTCTTATAGTTTTCCGGTAGAGTCAGAGCTGCAGATTCAAAAGCATCTTCAAGAAATAAAATCTAAACACCATGATGCCAGACATCATGTTTACGCGTATTTACTTGCGGAAAAATTTTTAGAAAAAATTTCTGACGATGGCGAACCCGCAGGAACTGCAGGGCTTCCGATTATAAATGTGATTAAAAATTTTAATCTTAAAAATGTTTTGGTAATAGTTGTAAGATATTTTGGCGGTACACTTTTAGGTACTGGTGGACTTAGAAAAATGTATGGCACTGGTGCTAAACACTCGCTTTTAAATGCTGGAATTATCGACATGGAGCTTTGCGTAAAAGTTAGTGTTTCGATTGATTATAAAGAACACGGAAAAATATTTGATATAATTTCAAAATACAAATCTAAGATAATAAATGTAAAATATTTGAATGATATAACTATTAATTTTTATATAGCAAAAGACAATGCTGACATGGTTTTTAAAAAAATATCCGAGGCGTTAAATGGAAAAGAAAATTTGAAAATTTTAGGTGAAAGTTATCAAAACATAGGTGGTGAGTTGTGTCACTATGAACATACGCGAGGAAATGGAGCAACGCGAATCTGATGTGCTTAGCAAGTACGCATCTCTTTCAAAGAATTCGAAGGGAAGAAAAGTTTTTGAACAGCCTTGCGAGATACGGACAGAATACCAAAGAGACAGGGATAGAATAATACATTCAAAATCATTCCGGAGGTTAAAACACAAAACTCAGGTTTTTATCTCACCGAGGGGTGATCACTATAGAACGCGTCTTACCCATACTTTGGAGGTCGCGCAAATATCGCGTACAGTAGCTCGCGCACTTAAGTTAAACGAAGATTTAACAGAAGCTATCGCGCTTAGCCATGATTTAGGTCATACTCCATTTGGCCATGCGGGGGAAAGTGCTTTAAATGATTTATGCCCCAGCGGTTTTAAACATTATGAGCAAGGGTTGAGAGTGCTTTCAAAACTTGAAAAAGATGGTCAAGGCCTCAATTTAACTGAGGAAGTTTTAAACGGAGTCCTTTGCCATACAAAGGGTGAACAAGCATTTACGGCGGAAGGCAGAGTTGTACGCATTTGCGATAGAGTTGCATATGTTAACCACGATATTGAAGACGCCATGCGTGCGGGGATTTTAAACGCCAATAAAATTCCGCCCGAATTTATAAATGCGCTTGGAAACAGGTATTCGGAAAGGATTAACACAATGGTGATGTCGCTGGTAGAAAACAGCTTTGAAGGTAACATTAAAATGAGTGATGAGCTTGAAAAAATATTTACTGAAATTCACAGTTTTATGTATACCGAAGTCTACCTTAATAAAAAATCTTTTTCAGAGGAAGAAAAAGTCCCTTTTATAATAGAACCGCTTTATAATTATTTTAAAAATAATTGTGAAAAAATGCCTAAGTATTTGCAAATTATAGCTAGTGAGGAAGGCGCCGGTCGAGCGGCGGCGGATTACATAGCAGGTATGAGTGACCAATTTGCAATAAATATTTTTAAGGACCTTTTTATTCCAAGATCGTCCAAAGTATTTTAAAATATTATTTTAACTGTAGTAATTGCAGGTGATAACTTAATGATTCTTTCAGATGAGTTTATATCGGAACTCAAAGCGCGAAATGACATAGGCGAAATAGTTGGAGAATATGTGAACCTTCAGCGTAAGGGGAAAAATCTTATGGGGATTTGCCCCTTTCATTCTGAGCGTACTCCTTCTTTTTGTGTTTACCCTCATAATGGGTCATTTTACTGTTTTGGCTGCGGAGCAGGCGGGGATGTTATCACATTTTTAAGGCTTACAGAACATTATGATTACATAGAAGCCGTTAAAGTTCTTTCCGAAAGAGCCGGTATGAATTTTGAAGTTAGTGAAGAAGACAGTGCAGTTCACAGTAAAAAATTATTAATTTATAAAATAAATAGAGAAGCTGCAAAATTTTATCATAATGCTCTTTTTAGTTCGGCCGGCAGCAAAGCCTTAGAATATTTTAAAAATCGCGGTATATCGACTTTAACCATGAAGTATTTTGGTCTTGGCTACTCTCCTGCCAGTGGTTATTCTTTAGTAGACTATTTGAAAAAAAGTGGTTATAATGGTGAAGACATAATACTTTCAAATTTGGCATTTAAAAACCGAAACCTCAAAGAAATCGACAGATTTCGGGACAGGCTGATGTTTCCGATAATAGATGTCAGAGGAAATGTTATAGCTTTTGGTGCGAGGACTCTGGGGAATGAAACCCCTAAATACATAAATACCTCAGATACTTTGGTTTTTAAAAAGAGTATGAATCTTTTCGCCCTTAATTTTGCCAAAAAGTCCGGTGAAAGCAAATTAATTCTAACTGAAGGGTATATGGATGTTGTAGCACTTCATCAAGAAGGTTTTACAAATGCCGTAGCAGGGCTTGGAACAGCGCTTACGTCCAACCAGGTTAAACTAATTGCAAGGCATTCAGATGAAGTTTTTATATCTTATGATTCAGATGAAGCCGGGCAGAAAGCAGCAAACAGGGCAATTGAAATGCTTAAAGGTGGCGGTGTTAATGTTAAAGTAATCACCATTCCAAAAGCTAAAGATCCCGATGAATTTATACGCTCGCAAGGAAAAGATGGCGGGATCAAATTCAAAAATTTAATCGAGAATTCTAAAAATGATATCGAGTACAGGCTTTCAAGAATTAAATCAGAATGTAATTTGGATTTTTCTGACGGTAAAATAAAGTATTTAACTGAAGCTTCAAAAATTCTTGCAAATTGTCAAAATTCCATTGAAAGGGAAGTTTATGCAATAAAACTTGGTGCTGAAATAGGAGTAAGTAAATCTTCGGTGCTTCTTCAAACCGAAAAATATCTAAAACAAAAACTAAAATTACATAAGAAAAAAGAGTTTAAAAACATAGAAAAAATTACGTCTGGAGTAAATGATAAAGTAAATCCGGACAAGCATAGCAATCTAAGAGCTGCTGCGGCTGAAGAATCGCTTATCTCATGCATTATAAATAACCCTGATATTGCAAATACTATATTTTCAAAGATTTCCCTGGATAATATGATAACAAGTTTTAATAAGCGCATTTTAACCTCTATAAAAGATATTGTTTCAAAAGGCAAAATGTTGGACATAACTAATATAGCGGCATATGGCTTTACTTTCGAAGAAATAGGCAGAATAACCAAAATGATTTGCAGCTATACCCCAATTATGATAACGGATGAGGCCATTTGTGAATATTTATCTGTTTTAAGTGAAGAAAACAAAAAAAATAAATTTAAAAATATAGAGCATGTACCCGAGCAGGAAGTTATGAAATATATTGAAGATTTAAAAACTGTTAAAAAATAAGAAAGATAAAAAGACAGAACATAAAGAATTATATATTTGTTTTGCGGAAAGTAAGAGCAAGGAGGAAAAAAATGAAAGATGAAGCGATGTCATCAGTATCAACGTCAACAAAAACTATTGAGACGGTAATTAAGGACTTGGTTCAGCATGGAAAAACTTCTGGGCACATAAGTACAAGCGAGATTTTGGAAGCAATGGGAGAAATGGATTTTGATCCCGACCAAATAGATAAACTTTATGATTCCGTGGAATCAATGGGCGTGGAAATCGTCGACGGTATTGAAGATAATGCTGTAGATGAACCCCCGCCGGAAGATAAGCACGTACCTGCAGAATCTGCTGTTACCGCCGAAATTACGACAACTGATGATCCGGTTAAGATTTATTTGAAGGAAATTGGCAGTGTTCCTCTTCTTAGCACAGAAGAAGAAATTGAACTTGCAAAGCGCATTAAAGAAGGCGATGAAAAAGCCAAAAAAAGGCTTTCGGAAGCGAATCTGCGCTTGGTTGTAAGCATTGCAAAAAGATACCTTGGCAGAGGGATGCACTTTTTAGATTTAATTCAGGAAGGTAATCTAGGCCTTATAAAAGCAGTTGAAAAATTTGATTATACAAAGGGTTTCAAATTTTCAACTTACGCCACATGGTGGATAAGACAAGCCATAACAAGGGCAATCGCTGACCAAGCGCGCACAATTCGTATTCCCGTGCATATGGTAGAAA
>JAEWWM010000056.1 GCA_023458915.1 Bacillota bacterium | reverse complement strand
GGTTTATCCATAATAAACGCAGCTCTTGCCATGTAACCGCAGTCTTCAAGAAGTGATAGAAGAAGAAATAGCAAAGCAATTTGCGGCAAAAACGAAATAACTGATCCAACTCCGCCAATAACAGCATCTAAAATAAGACCTTTCGCCCAAACGGATGCGCCAAAATAATTCAAAATCCTCTCCATCATATAGCGCATATTCAAATTTATGAAGCTCTCACACCATTTCCTGAGCGTTACGCCAAATGGTCCGAAGGTTATGTAAAAAATCGAAAATATTAAAACAAAAAAACACGGAAAAGCCGTATATTTACCCGTTAATAGAAAATCAATTTTATCTGAAATGGAGCTCATTTTTAGTTTGTTCGTAATTTTAACCGCTCTTTGGCACAAGTTAGATATAAAATTGTATCTTTCATCGGCGATTAAAAGATCTTTATCTTTATTGATTAACTTACTTACGCGGCCGCGAATTTTAGCAATTTCATCAATTTGATTTGTCCCAAGATTTAATTCACGCATAATCAAAGAATCGTCTTCAAGCAATTTAACAAATTTAAAACGACCGTGAGTTATATATCTATTTTCAATGCTTATAATTTTGTTAATAGCTTCCAGCGCATTTTCAACCTCGGGCGAATAGATACTACGTGTACGTCTTACACTTGTATTGCTTTTTAAAGTAAATGAAAGCGTTTTTAAAAAACTTTCAATGCAATTTCCTTTACTCGCAGAAATCTGAACAATCGGCACACCAAACTCATGTTCGAGCATCTTACAATTTATTTTTTTGCCTTGATGAGATAAAAGGTCAGCCATATTAAAAACCGCGATAATTTTGCAATCAAGCTCCAAAAGCTGAGTTGTAAGGTAAAGATTTCGCTCTAAATTAGTCGCGTCAATAATGTTTATAATAACATCGGGCATTTCGTTTAAAATATAATTTCGCGTGACGATTTCTTCAGGAGAATAAGGCGACAAAGAATAAACACCTGGAAGGTCTACAAGGTCAATAGTTTCGTTAATATTTTTTATTCTACCTTCTTTGCGCGCGACAGTAACACCCGGCCAATTGCCAACATACTGGTAACTTCCCGTTAAACTGTTAAAAAGTGTCGTTTTCCCGCTGTTTGGATTACCAATTAACGCTGCTTTAACAATTTTTGGGTTTTTATGGAAATTTAAAAAAGAAACGCTATAATTTTTAAATTTTAATTCAGAGTTTTGCAATTTAGAAAAAGTTTTGCGTTCGAAGCCATTATCAAAAAGCTCAATTTTAGCTGCTTCCGACTTTCTTATGCTTAAGTTATATCCATAAATTTCAAGTTGGATAGGATCTCCAAGCGGCGCTGATTTCATCATTCGTACTTTAGCGTCGGGAATTATACCCATGTCTAACATCCTGCGCCTGAGCGAGCCTGAACTTTTCACTGTTTTAATAATTCCGGTGTCTCCCGAGTGCATATCACTTATTTTCTTTAAGAACGCCATCTTTTGCTTATCTCCAAACTCCTATTTTAATACACGTGTACAAACTATACTTAAATATATGTAATCATTATGTATATATTATATCTGGCATTCAAAAAATAAAAAGTAAATTTAAATATAGATTTTTTACTTTTTATGAACAGTTGCTCAAGGCATAAAATCAAAAAGCAAAGCGCTGTTTATGACTGTTGCCGCAGCGTTTAGCATATTAATCATGGCATAAACGGAAACGTCAGCAATATTTAATGATATTAATAAAGATTTATTAAATGAACTGCCGGAAAGCTGGATATTGGGCAAAGAGAAAAAACATGAGAAAACAAAAATCAGCTCTTAAATTTAATGAGCCAAGCATGGTGTAATTATTTAAAAGCTAAGGATGACCTCGACATATATTGCACTGCCGCCCAAAAAACAGCTTTTAATAAAATTTCTAAGGCTAAAAGCCATGCTAAAGCAAATATCTGCAAATCTGTAGGATTAAAAGGTATGTCGGCCCAGGAAGCTGCCTGTAACAATGCTACTTACTATTGTCTCTGTTGTCTCGATTATGATCACAAATCTAATTATGACTATCGTGGCGCCTACAGAAATAATTTTTCTAAATCTTGGACCAATGATAATTACTCACGAATTCATCACAATTCAGCTTATGATGAGATGATTAAGGGCGATTACGTTACCAAAAATTATCTAAGTAACCTAGTAGATACTTTAGAAATACAAGCCGACGTATTAAAAAAAGCAAAAGTAACATTCGAATCAGAAATTAGAAAAACAGCATCAAATAATTCAAGTTTTAGCAAATCAAGCAGCTCAAATTTTAGCAATTAAATTTAAAATAACGGATAAGATCTATTTTAATACCTCAAAAAGCTATTACTTTTTATAGTTATTCTATGGTTCTCTACTCGAAAATTTTAGGCGGAAAACTTATGGAAGCATTTTTTAGTTTCTTTATCTCATTTGTTGCGAGTTTATCACAAATCTCATTTTCGGGGTGCCCTGAGTGACCTTTTACCCAGTTTATTTTGGTTTTGTGCTGATTTAATAGATCTAAAAGTTTTTCCCAGAGGTCTGAGTTTAAAGCAGGTTTTTTATCGCTTTTTATCCAGCCATTTTTTCTCCAATTTTCTGCCCAGCCGTTTTTTATAGTATCACATACATATTTAGAATCTGTGAATATTTTTATAATGCAAGGCTCTTTCACCATTTCGAGTGCTTTAATAACTGCTGTGAGTTCCATGCGATTGTTTGTGGTGTTTTTCTCTGAACCTGAAATTTCTTTTCTGTAATTTTTATATATTAAAACAGCTCCCCAGCCACCAATTCCGGGGTTACAGCTGCATGCGCCATCGGTATATATTTCTATTTCTTTCACTTAAAAAGCTCCTTAAAAAATTTTTTATAAAATATTTTTAATTTTTAATGCTTTGATCGCTTATACATCTATTATGCGAAAAGAAGAAAAATTACTTAAACATTACATGGTTAAATTTGGAATTCATGTTGACGATTCTTGAAAAGCATAATATAATAATAGTAATGTTTGGTGTACGGAACTGATTTTTATTATTTCGGATATTCGGATTAATTAAATAATATTTTTGAAACTGTAAATCGAGTTCAGATTTTCTGAGCTGGTTTGTTTATTATACCAAAAAAATTAGGAGGTAGTTTTGTGACAGAAAAATTAAATAACGAAAACAAAAATAAAAAAGAAGACATAAAAACACACATAAAAAACCCAATAAAAAAGACAATTGAAAACACAAAAAACCAAAAAGCTATAATTAAAAATTATAACGCTCAGTCAAAAACAAATAAACCAAATAATAAACTAAATCCAGCAGTAAATTTCAGCCACACAGTTAGAAAACAATCCGAAAGCACCACTAACAATAAAGTTTCGCAAAATAATTTTGCAAAACCTTTGAAAAATGAACTTAAAAAAAACAATATTCATAAAAATGTAAAATCCATGAAAGTTGTCTTTTTAGGCGGGCTTAATCAGATTGGAAAGAACATAACCGCGTTTGAATGCGATAACGATATTATAATCATTGACTGCGGTATGTCATTTCCTGACGGTGAAATGCTCGGTATTGATCTTGTTATTCCGGACTTTTCTTATCTTGAGTCAAACCGTGATAAAATCAAAGGTCTTATTATAACGCATGGTCATGAAGATCATATTGGCGCGATTCCATATTTATTGAATAAAATAAACGTTCCGATATACGCGACCCCTCTGACGATTGGTCTTATATCAGGTAAACTTAAAGAAAACAGGCTTCTTGGCAGCACAAAGCTTACAACTGTACGACATGGTGATAGCGTGCGCCTTGGGTGCATGACTGCCGAATTTATTCGCGTGAATCATTCTATCCCCGATGCAGCAGCTATTGCAATTCACTCACCCGCGGGAACTATTATTCACACAGGCGACTTTAAAATCGACTGCACACCATCACGCGGCGAGATGATTGATATTGCAAGGTTTGCGGAACTCGGTAAAGAAGGTGTTCTGGCGTTTATGGCAGATTCCACCAATGTTGAGCGCCCGGGATATACAAAAACCGAAAGCAGCATAGATAATTCTTTCGAGCGCCTTTTTCAAAAAGCTAAAAATAAGAGGATTGTTATTGCCACGTTTGCATCAAATATCGGACGCATTCAGCAGATAATTAACTGCGCAGCAAATAATGGCAAAAAAGTAGCATTCTCTGGGCGCAGCATGATAAACTACGTTACCATTGCGCATCAAATGAAGTACTTGACCGCTCCTGAGGGAGTAATTATCGATATCGATCTTATAACTAAATATGCTAAAAACGAAGTTGTTCTCGTAACTACAGGAAGTCAAGGAGAACCAATGTCTGCACTGCACAGAATGGCATTTTCAGAGCATAAAAAAGTTGAAGCCGGGCCGGAGGATTTTATTATAATTTCCGCAACTCCAATACCCGGAAATGAAAGAACTGTGGGAGCTGTCGTTAACGAACTTATGAAACTCGGATGCGAGGTTGTTTATGAGTCAATGTACGAAACTCACGTTTCAGGGCACGCGTGCCAAGAAGAACTTAAAATCATGCAAGGCATAATTAAACCACAATATTTTATTCCTGTTCACGGCGAACGCAGGCATCTTGCGAAACACGCAGAACTTGCGGTCTCTATGGGGATTCCGGAGTCAAATGTTTTTGTCGGAGACTCCGGAGATGTTCTCGAGATTAATAAAAATCACATGAAAAAAATTGGTCAAGTTCCGCTTGAGCTTGTACTTGTTGACGGCATAGGAGTTGGAGATGTGGGAAGCATCGTCCTTCGTGACCGTAAACATCTTGGCGAAGACGGGCTTATAGTCCTTGTAGCGACATTAGATTCTTCCGACAAACATGTTATTGCCGGACCGGACATTGTTTCCAGGGGATTTGTATATGTTAGAGAATCAGAACACCTTATTGAAGAGGCACGAAAAGTTGCACTTAAAGTTTTAGAAGAATGTGCCGACCAAAGAATGCGCGATTGGAGTATGCTAAAAACTAAAGTACGAGATGAACTTTACAAGCTGTTCCACAACCGTACAAGAAGAAATCCGGTTATACTCCCGATTATTATGGAAGTTTAATTTGAAAAATAGCACTATCCCTATTTTCAATTAAGATGTTTTGATAAAAATCCTCTTTTATTGTACTATATAATTTATAGTTTTAAGGGAGGATTAAAATTTTTTGCTTCAATTTATTTTAGGCAGATGTGGAAACGGGAAATCTGGGAAAATAAAAGAAATAATTGCAAATAAAATAAAATCTGGCTCTGAAAAAATAATTTTAATCGTGCCGGAACAAAGTTCGTTCGGAAACGAAAAAAAAATGCTTGAATTTCTTGGAAACAGAGATTTTAATAAAATTCAAGTTCTTAGTTTTTCAAGACTTTTTGATTTTGTATCTCAAAAACTTAAAATTCCTCCAATTATCACCAGTAGCGACATGACCCAAATAATTCTGATGAACGCCGCGATTGAAAATGTAAAAAAAGATTTAAAACTTTACGCAAAAAATTCAGGTAATACCGAAACAGCTGAACTAATGCTGCAAACATTCAAAAAATTTAAATCAAATAAAATAAATAATAACATTCTTGATAAAATTCAAAACCTGTCAAACAAAGATATTTTAAAGCAAAAGATTAAAGAAATTAAATTAATAACTGATTCTTACAAATTAATAAATGAGAACAAATGTACAAATTCATTCGATAGTCTTGATATTCTTGAAAATATAATAAAAAATAATAATGTTTTTGAAAATTATAGCATATTTTTTGATGAATTCAGCGATTTTACTTTACAGCAGCTTAGTATTTTAGAAATTATATTTACGCAAGCAAAAGACATTTATATGGCTTTTTGCTGCGATAAAGATTCGAACGATACTAACGATAATGACTTATTTTCATGCGTTACACAAACAATAATTAAAATAAAAAATTTGGCAAAAAAGCATTCGGTAGAAATCTCTTCTCCCGTATTTCTTGAAAAAACTTCAAGATTTCGTAACTTAGAACTTGAAATGTTTGCACAAAATATATTCGGTACAAAAAAAATATCACTAAATCATGTTCCAAAAAATATACAAATTTACAGCGCTTTAGATCAAAACGACGAATGTGAACATATTGCAAGAATTATACAAAAACTTGTTATTGAAAACGATTATTCTTATAGAGATTTCGCTGTTTTATCACGCGACATAGAAAATTATTCAGGAATATTTAAAAGCGTTTTCAAAAAGTATGGCATCCCTTATTTCTTGGATGCTCCTGAAAAAATATTTAACAAAAATCTGATAAACTTGGTTTTTGCAGCGTTTGACTCCATAAATTCTTTCTATGATTCCAGCGATATACTACAGTACCTTAAAAGCGGCTTGACTAACCTTTCTACGGAAAATATATCGCTTATTGAAAATTATGTTTTGCTTTGGGATATAAAAGGGAATGAGTGGTTGTCGAATTTCAAAATGCATCCTGAGGGATTTTCAAAAGATTTTGAAGAATCTCATATTTTAGAATTGCAAAAATTAAATGGGGTTCGGCAGTTTATCATAACACCCCTCGAGCGTTTTAAAAAAAGAATTTCAAAAACTACAGGTAAGGAAATTTCCAAAGCTATTTATGATTTATTAACCGAAATAAATGTTCCAGAAAATCTAAAAAATTTTTGTAGCGAGCTTTTAAAATCCGGAGAAAAAGCCAAAGCTGAGGAATGCGCCAGACTTTGGGATGTTCTTATGGAAATTTTAAGCGAAGTTGCGCGCGCATTTGAAAACACAAAAATTTCACCAAAAAAATATGCAGATATTTTAACTTCGGTAATAAATTCAGTGAATCTTTCCTCCATTCCGCAAAGTATTGATAATGTAGTAATAGGATCTGCAAATAGAGTAAGGCTTGCTGATCCTAAAATCGTGTTTTTGGCAGGATGCGTTTACGGAGAATTCCCAAAAGCTCCCAATAATTCAGAAATTTTCACAGACCTTGAAATCAGTCATATATCTTCGCTTGGAATAGAACTCACAGACAATATCGAAAATTTTTTAATCAAAGAGCGGTTCATTACATATACCGCAGTAGCCAGCGCATCTCAAAAGCTTTTTATAAGCTGGCCGTCAATGAACGCATCCGGCAGAGGAAAACTTCCTTCGGAAATAATAAAAGAAGTAAAAAGTATCTTCCCAAATATAAAAATTTTAAATCGAAACAGTTTTAGCGAGGAAGAGCTTATATGGGCTGAAAAGCCAGCATTTGAAATTTGCGCTAAAAATTGGATAAGTAATTCTGAACTAGCATTCGAACTTAAAAATCACTTTACTAAAAGTGAAGATTATGGACAAAAATGCAAAGCTGTTGAAAATATATTTAATAAAAATTTTTTAAATTTTGAAAATCCTCAAAACTCTAAGGATTTTTTTGGTAAAAATTTAAAACTTTCAGCTTCACAAATTGAAAAATATTATAATTGCAGATTTAAATATTTTTGCGAATATTTATTAAAAGCCAAACCACAAAAACCTGCTCGTTTCGGTGCGCTTGAATATGGCAATCTCATGCATTTTTCGCTTGAAAAGCTTTTTAAAAAATATCCACAAGATAAAATAATAAACATCTCTCAAAAAAACCTGCAAAATAAAATAGATAATATTGTTGAGAGTTACATAAACGACAAACTTGGCGGCTGGGAGAATAAACCAGAAAAATTTAATTACTTGGTCCAAAAATTCAAAAATTCTATAATTTTTTTAGTCAATCATTTTATTGAAGAGTTCAAACAAAGTTCTTTTATTTTTTCAGATTTAGAGCTTGAAATTGGCGAAAACGGAGATATTCTACCGCTGACTTTTGCTTTGCCCGATGGCGGAGAAATTAAAATTGAGGGAAAAATCGACCGCGTTGATGTTATGCGCTCAGAGAATAAAAATTATGTGCGAATTATAGATTACAAAACTGGAACTAAAGATTTCATGTTGTCAGACATTCTTTACGGGCTGAACATGCAGATGCTTATTTACCTCTTAGCTATTCAAAAAAATGGCAGCAAAAAATACGGAAACTTTATTCCTGCAGGGATACTTTATTTTACGGCACTTAAACCTACAATTGATGCCGAAAGTGAAAAAGACGCTATCAAAACTACAGAACAAATCAGAAAAAAGCTTCGAATGAACGGCATTATTTTGGACGATATGACCACAGTTTACGGAATGGAAAATGACGGCGAGGGAATTTTTATACCCGCCAAAATAAAGAACGGCGAGATTAAAAAATCAGAATCTGTTGCAAATTTAGCTGAGCTTGGTGTTATTGCAAAGCATATAGAATATCTAATTAAAGAAATGGCGAATTTCTTGCAAAGTGGCCATATTTCAGCAAAACCAATATGCAAAAAAAACCGTACAGCTTGCAAATGGTGCGATTATTTCCCAATATGCGGTTATGAAGAAGAAAAATTTGTCGAAATTCCTACCAACCTAAGCAGTAAAAAAGTACTCGAAAAAATGGCGAAAGGAGACGAATTAAACAATGAGTAGCAAATGGACTAAAGATCAACAAAACGCAATAAATGCTACAAACGGTACAATTCTTGTCTCCGCGGCGGCGGGGTCCGGTAAAACTTCAGTTCTAGTTCAAAGAGTAATAAATCAAATAACCGACCTTAAAAATCACACAGATATAGATAAATTTCTAATCGTGACCTTCACTAACGCAGCTGCTCAAGAGATGAGGGTCAGAATATTAAACAGGCTCTCAGAAATGATAAACCAGAACCCTGATTCTAATTTATACCGCCAGCAAATGATGCTCAAATACGCTTCAATCGGTACAATTCATAGCTTTTGTAACAACATAGTGAAAGAAAATTTTTTCAAACTCGGTATATCACCAAAATTTCGCATAGCCGATAGCGGAGAAATCGCTATTTTGAAAGACCGAGCTATGGAAAATACTTTAAACTTCTTTTACAGCTTAAAAACTCCTGAGTTTAAAGCCGTTCTTAACCTTTTCAGCAGTGAAAAAGACGACAGCAAACTTTCACAAATAATTAACCAAATTTATGACTTTACAAGGTCGATTCCGTTTCCTGAAAAGTGGATAGACGAAAAGCTTAGGCTATATGAGCAAAAAAATTTATCAGTTATTAATTCGCCATGGGGAAAAATAATAATCACACATTCACTTGAAATTTTTGAATCGGCCGAAAAACTTATTCTCGAAATAATAGAACTTTCAAACAATATTGAAAGTTTTAAACTAGCTTATTCGAGTGCACTAGAAGAAGATTTAGAAAAAATAAGATCTCTTAAAAAAAGTTTTGGTTTACTGAAGTGGGATAATCTTTGTAGTAAAATAAACTCATTCACTTTTGCTAAATTTAAACCCTTAAAATCTGAAAATAATGAAACAGAAAAAAATATTATCGCTTCCAAACGCGCATTTGTTAAAAGTGAAATTGAAAAATTGCAGAAATATTTTGAGTTTACAGAAAAAGAGTTTGCAAAAAATAACCAAGCTCTCCATAGCATAAACAAAACTCTTTTTGAAATCACAAAACATTTTGCAAATGAGGTGTATTCTTTAAAACTTGCAAAAAATGTTGCTGATTTTAATGACCTTGAGCATTGGGCGCTTGAACTTCTCGTCGAACATACCGAAAGCGGACTCAAAAAAAGTAAAATCGCTGAGGAAATAACGCAAAGATACAAAGAAATTATGGTAGATGAATATCAGGACATTAATGAAATTCAGGATACTATTCTTAAAATGATAACAAGAGATAATAGCAATATTTTCATGGTAGGCGATGTGAAACAAAGCATTTATAAATTTCGCCAGTCCATGCCAAAAATATTTATTGAAAAGAAAAACAGTTACCCTCTTTACAACTCAGAGAATATAAGTTATCCCGCTAAAATTATTCTTGGGCAAAATTTTAGAAGTAAAGAGGAGATTATTGATGGTATAAATTTTATTTTTAAGTGCTTGATGTCTAAAAAAGTGGGCGAGATTAATTACAATATCGAAGAAGCACTTGTATGCGGAGCATCTTACCCGAAATTTTCTAAGCCTGATGTAAACTTTAAAATAATCGATACCTCTGATGCAAACGAAGACGATGATATTCTTGAAGCTGAAAATATTGCCGAAACAATAATAAAAATTATATCTGAGGGCTACATTATTTATGAAAATAACAAAGAAAGACCAGCAACTTACAGCGATTTTTGCGTTCTCTTAAGAAGTTCAAATGCGCACGCACATGTATACGTTCGGGAGCTTTACAAACACGGAGTACCTTCCTGGTCAGAAACAAACGAAAAATTTCTCGGTACAAAAGAAATATCAACTATAATTTCAATCTTGCAGGTAATTGATAATCCAGTTCAGGATATTCCGTTAATATCCGCATTAATGAGTCCTATTTTCGGATTTAGCATAGATGAAATAAGTAAAATCAGGAAAGCTGAAAAAGACGCACCATTTTATTTTGCTTTGAAAAAATCTGTAAAGCAAAATGCTGATTCAAAACTCACAGATTTTTTTAAAAAAATAAACAACTACCGCCAAATTTCAAGAACAATCTCCCCTGACGAATTAATTGATCATATATATTACGATACTGATTACCCGGCAATATGTAGCGCCATGCCAAAAGGCGAGACGAAAAAAGCTAACCTTGCCTTGCTTGTAGAGTACGCGAGAAAATTTGAAAATCAGTACCATAAAGGAATATCGGGATTTTTAAATTTCATAGAAAACACTCGAAGAAAAAATTCAGACCTCACCCCTGCTTCGGTTTCATCTGAAACTGAAAATACGGTTAAAATTATGAGCATACATAAATCAAAAGGACTCGAATTCCCTATCTGCATTGTTGCGGGATGCTCCAAAAAATTTAATTTTGAAACAAACAGTTTAATTATTCATCCGGAGCTTGGAATCGGAATGAAATTAAAAAACGAAAGCGGAACAGTACAGTATGATAACTTAGTGAGGCAATCTATTTCGCTGCAAAATAGAAAAGAAGATATTTCTGAAGAACTGCGAATTCTCTACGTTGCGCTAACACGAGCAAAACAAAAACTTATTATTATTGCATCTCTCAAAGCTCCACAAAAATCTATTCAAAAAAATTTAATTCTAGCAGGAAATCATAAAAATATATCCCCTAATATAGTAAGAGCATCAACTTCATTTACGGATTGGTTATTTTTATGTCTTGCAAAAAGTAATTTGAAAAATAAACTTTGCGAACTTGCCGATATCCCTAACCTAGTTTCTGAAGCAGAAAACGTAGATTTAAATTGGGATGTTGAAATTGTACAAACTAAAAATATTAAAGAAAAAGCAGAAAATTATGAAAAAAATTCAGTTCTTGCTTCGACATTTGAAAATTCAAATAAAGAACTCGCGGAAAAAATAAAAAAAAGATTTAATTTTGAATATCCTAAAAAAAATCTTATAAATCTCCCTCTTAAAATTTCAGCCTCACAGCTTGCAAAAAGCGGCGAGTGGGGAAACTATATTGCGGTTTCGCGCCCAGATTTTATGTTAAATCAGAACTTATCCTCAACTGACCGCGGAAACGCTATGCATAAATTTATGTGTTATGCTGATTTTAAAAATATTGCAAAGTTAAGTGTAAATTTTGAACAGGATCGACTTATTAAAAATGGTTTTTTAAATAAGGAAGAGAATAATGCACTAGACACACACGCAATAGAAAAGTTTATAGAATGCGATTTATTTGACCGAATAATTAAAAGCCAACAATTACTCCGCGAATATAGATTTTCTGTGAAAATTCCGCCAAGTGTATTAGATGAAAATTTAATAGATTTTGAGAGCAAAAATTTCATCGTAACTCAAGGTGCGCTTGACTGCGC
>JAEWWM010000055.1 GCA_023458915.1 Bacillota bacterium | reverse complement strand
GGCAGCTTAAAACTCGGCATGCTAAAATCCGGTAAATGGCGAAACTTAACTACTGAAGAAATAAAAATATTTACAAAATAATTTTTCACCCTCGCTCTGAAATTTTATAACGAGGGTTGCTTTAACAGAGTAATTTGTGAATTTACATCTTTCTCTACTTAAGTGAATAACTCAAGTGAACCTTCTTCTTCTACTTTAGGAGTATTTTCGTTATAGTCATTAATACCTTTTGTGAAACTAAATTCCTTTTTACGCGATGCTTTTTTTATACCATAATTTATGATAGCTCCCGCGCCAGCAAGCGCCCCTGCACCAGCAATTACTATTCCGGCGTATTTTAAACCTTTGACTAATTTTTCTTTATCAATGTTTAACCCGCCGATTTTTAATCCTCCAACGATGTCATCTAGAGCATCTTCTGAAATAACGCCTTTTTCAATTTCTTTTTCTTCCATTTTAAACAACTCCTTTTAAAAAAAATATTGGTTTTAGATAAAATATGAAATAATTATATATATATATATGAAATGTCAACAAAAATATAATGAGGCGTTGCTAAACTTGCATGTATTAACTACTATTTTCCCTCCGCCGTAGATGGAGGGAAAACGCAAAATCTATTTCAAATTAGCAACGCTCTGATAACATATCACAGTTTTCCGGCAAGCTCTTTAATATATTTTCTAAATGGCTCGGAAATTTCGGGATGATTGAGTGCCATTTCAACAGATGCCTGCATACTACCGAGTTTGTTGCCTATGTCGTACCTCTTCCCTAAAAAATCCACAGATATCATACCTTCTTTTCTTGCAATCACTTTCATTGCATCCGTTAGCTGAATTTCCCCACCTGCGCCGGGAGGCGTTACAGCTAAAATATCAAATATTTCAGGCGTTAAGATACATCTCCCCAAAATTGAATATAAAGACAAAACTTTATCAGGCGTAGGTTTTTCAATCATATCAGTGCACATAAATAAATTATCCCTAATATTTTTAACTTTTAGCGAACCATAGCGCCCAATTTCTTCCTTCGGCATTTGTTTTGCTCCTAAAACGCCTAAGTTAAATTCGTCAAACGCACGAATTAATTGCCCACACACAGGTTCATCGCTTTTTATAATATCATCGCCGTAAAGTACAGCAAAAGGATCACTTCCAACAAAAGCTCGCGCGCATCCCACAGCGTGACCTAATCCTTTGGTCTCTTTCTGGCGAATAAAATATACATTCGCCATTTCGCTGATCGATTTTAAACTTTCCAGAGCATCAATTTTGCCGCTTTTTTCAAGCGCTGCCTCTAATCCTGGGTTTCTATCAAAATGGTCTTCAATTGATTCTTTCCCACGGTTTGTAATTATTAATATATCTGTAATCCCTGACTGCACTGCTTCTTCGACGATATATTGAATGGTTGGTTTATCAACTATCGGGAACATTTCTTTAGGTATGGCTTTTGTTGACGGCAATATCCTTGTGCCAAATCCTGCAGCGGGGATAACCGCCTTTGTAACTTTCACTTTAAATTTCCTCCAATAGGCAGTATAATATTTTTTTATAATAATATTTAATAATTAATTTCGTTTAAAGTCAAGGAAAGTGGCATAAAAGTTATGATTATTGACGGTAAAAAAATATCTAAAAAAATCAAAATGCAAATTAAAGATGAAGTTATAAAGCTCAAAAAACAAGGCATAACCCCAGAACTTGCTGTTATTATGGTAGGAGATAACCCTGCATCAAAAATCTATGTAAACAATAAAAAAAGAGCATGTGAAGAAACAGGAATATATTCTAAAGAATATTTTTTACCTGAGAACACGCCTCAAAAAGAACTAGTAGATCTTATTGGAAAATTAAATTTAGACCCTAAAATAAACGGAATTTTAGTTCAGTTGCCTCTCCCTCATCATATTGATGAGCAAAAAATTGCAAAGAATATTACTCCTGAAAAAGATGTTGATGCATTCAACCCCGTTAATATCGGAAAATTAATAATTGGCAATGCAAAGCTTCTCCCTTGTACTCCTGCAGGAATTATGGAGATCCTTAATCACGAAAAAATATTCGTTACTGGTAAAAATTGCGTGATAATCGGACGAAGTAATATTGTCGGGAAACCGGTGGCACTTCTTTTACTACAAAAAGATGCAACAGTTACAATATGCCACAGTAAAACGAAAAATTTAAGTGAAATATGCAAAAATGCTGATATAATTATTTCTGCTGTTGGTAAACCTTGTTTTATAACTGAAAATATGGTAAAAAAAAATGTAGTGGTCATCGACGTCGGGATAACTCGCAAAAAAGACGATACTATCTGCGGAGATGTGGATTTTGAAAATGTGGCTCCGCTTGCTTCCCACATAACGCCTGTCCCCGGCGGCGTAGGACCAATGACTATAGCAATGCTTATGAAAAATACTCTTATTGCAACAAAACTGCAAAATAACTTAAAAATTTAAGGAGTTTTTAAAATGAATATCTGGCACGACATCAATCCCTCAAAAATCACCCCTGAAGAATTTACCGCAATAATAGAAATTCCAAAAGGAAGCAAATGCAAGTATGAGCTCGATAAAGAAACCGGGCTCTTAGGTCTTGACAGAATTCTTTACACATCTACCCACTATCCAGCAAATTACGGCTTCATACCACGTACTTATGCCGCCGACGGTGACCCACTTGATGTACTTGTTCTTTGCTCGCAGAATATTTATCCCATGACCTTAGTCACATGTTACCCAATTGGGGTAATCTCTATGATAGATTCCGGGAGCAATGATGAAAAAATTATAGCAATATCTAAAGACGACCCAATATACAACCAATATAAAGATATTTCCGACCTCCCTGCTCATATTTTTGAAGAGATGAAACATTTTTTCAGTGTTTACAAAGCGCTTGAAGGTAAAGAAACTGAAGTCAGCGACATTGAAGGAAAAGAGGAAGCTATAAAAATTATTGCACAAACGATAGATGCTTATAACAAAAGGTTTGTTAAATAGAGCTATTCTAAAATCGAAGTTATTATTGGTTTTTCTTCCCGCCAGCGGCGGGAAAAGAAACAGAAAAATACTAATTTTGAAACAAACTTAACAATTAAGCATTTTTTAAGGGAGCTTTTTATGATAGTTCAGCTGGAAGAAATAAGCCTAGAACTCGGCAAATTAAAACCTGAACTCGAATCTTTATCAGAAGCTTTAAAAATTAAAAAATCTGAAAGTCGATTAAAAGAGCTCGAGGCAAAAACAATTCTCCCTGATTTTTGGGATGATTCGGGAAAATCTCAGAAAATACTTTCTGAGATTAGTCTTTTGAGCGGAAAAATAAAAGAGTACAAAAAACTTAAAAATGAATTTGAAGACCTCGCTACCTTGGTTGAAATGTCTTACCAGGAAAATGATATTTCTTCGCTGCTTGAAATACAGTCTGAACTAAAAAAAGTAAAATCAGACCTTGAAAATCAAACCTTGACAACACTTCTAACAGGCGAATATGATTCTCAAAATGCAATTTTAACTTTCCACGCAGGAGCCGGCGGGACGGAAGCGCAAGATTGGGTAGAAATACTTTGCAGAATGTACACTCGCTGGGGGGAAAAACATTGTTATAAGGTAAAAATGCTGGACTCTTTAGACGGTGAAGAAGCCGGACTTAAAAGCGCTTCAATACTTATGGAAGGCCCTAACGCTTATGGATTTCTAAAAGGCGAAAACGGCGTGCATAGGCTTGTTCGAATTTCTCCATTCGATGCTTCAGGGCGCAGGCATACTTCATTTGCTTCGCTCGAAGTTATACCGGAAATAAAAGATGATATTAAAATCGAAATTGCACCTGAAGACATAAAAATGGATGTCTTTCGCGCAAGTGGAGCAGGCGGACAGCATGTTAACAAAACTTCTTCCGCTGTAAGATTAACTCATATTCCAACGGGACTAGTAGTTGCATGCCAAAATGAACGCAGCCAATACCAAAATAGAGATACCGCAATGAAGATTTTAAAATCCAAACTTATTGAAATCAAAGAGCGAGAACACTTAGAAAAAATTGAAGATATAAAAGGCGTACAAAAAGAAATATCATGGGGATCGCAAATCAGATCGTATATCTTCATGCCCTATACTTTGGTAAAAGACCACCGAACGGGCTATGAAATGGGTAATGTTGAAGCTGTTATGAACGGCGAATTGGATGGATTTATTAATGCATACTTAAGAAGTGTAATATAAAAATTGATACTACTAAATTTGTATATACTAAAAATGTAAAAATATATACTTTTTTAGCTAATTATGCTATAATTATATGCAAATGCAATAATTAAAAATGAAAGACGGTGAGAAGCTTGATCAAAAATTCTGAAGATTTTATAAAAAAATCATAGACACATGTGCCTTTGCGGCTCAAAATGCTTTTAAAACTGTTACAACAACACCCAGTCTTAGCATAGAGGCAAAAGCCAAACTAAAAATACAAATTGAAGAAAAATTAATTGAATTACTTAAAATTTACAATAATGTATTTAATAAACTCAATAAACAGAATTGGGAAAACAGAGAAGAACTTTTAGATTTTGTAACTTTTTTGAAATATTCTATAGCAACGTTTGAAAGCGTACAGAATATCGACTTTACATTTAGGGTTAATAATAATGAAAAAAACCAAATCCCCTAATAGATAGCAGTTCTTCTAGTAGTTTATTGAGTACTATTCCTGATGCTTCAACCACCTTACCTTTAGTACATAGAACAAATTAACAATCTTCTATTTCTACGATGGAATGAATTATAAAAGAATTAGCAATTCGTCAGCATGTAAGAATACCACCGTTAAAAATATTAATAAAGATGTTATGCAAAATCTGGTAAAAGACAAGAAAAGAGTCCTACCTTGCGCTAATTGCTATCCTGACGCATTGTGTGACTCTTTTTTTGCTTTTATACGGTGTTGCCTTAAATAATTGATATTTAATAAAATTTAATGTATAATTTAAAAGTAATACATCGAAATAATGCGTAAAATATAAGTGAGGATAAAAAAATATGCCTAGTGTACTGGCCACAGTATTTATAACAGTAATAACTACTGTTTTAAATACTATATTCAGCGCAATTGTGCGCCCTATAGTAGAGATGTTTCAGGCAACCGGATGGCTTGACCCTGACACATACTCTGTTATGTCGGAATACTGCGAAGACCTTACTGAATATGCAAAAGCAGGAAAACTTCACGACGCCATAGGTAGAGATAAGGAAATTGAAGAGCTTATCGATATTTTAACCCGAGACGGGAAAGGTAATCCGTGCGTTGTTGGTGATCCAGGTGTTGGGAAAACAGCTCTGGTAGAAGGCCTTGCTTATAGAATTGCTATTGAAAATGTCCCTGATGAGTTTAAAAACAAAAAAATTATAAAAGTCAATATGGTTAATCTCATTGCTGGAAAAGCGTATAATAATGGCGGTGGTGCTGTTGGACGAATGAGAGCTCTTTTTGATAAAGCCAGGGAAGATCCAAATATTATTTTGTTTATTGATGAATTCCAACAAGTAGTGCAGTGTAATGCAGCTGAACTTTTCAAAACTTATATTGACCGCGGAGATATTAGAGTTATAGCTGCCACAACAATTTCAGAATATAGCTACATATCAAAAGATCCGGCACTTGAAAGAAGATTTACTAAAGTAGTTTTAGAAGAACCAAGCAAAAATGAAACTTTAGAAATATTAAAAAGCCGTAAAGATGAGCTTGAGCTTAAATACAGTGTTAAAATAAGCGAAAATGCAATTTTGACAGCAGTTAACCTTTCAGAACGATACATGAAGAATCGCAAAAATCCCGATAAAGCTATTGATATACTAAATTCAGCAGTAAAAATAGTGTGCCGCAAAAACAAAATTTCAGTAGCGCCGCCTAATAATTCGAATAACCGTCAAAATCCAGTTGCTTTTATTACACCTATTGTTACAGAAGAAGATGTAAAAAATGTAGTTGCCGCTGAAACCAGCATACCTATGGGTGATATTTCTGAAAATGATGCCAAGCGGTTAAAAACTATGGATGAACGCATAAAAAAATGCATTGTAGGTCAAGACGAAGCAGTTAAGGCACTTTGTGATGCTATTCGCAGGGGAAGAATTGGAATCAGTGCATCGTCAAAACCTCTTGCTTCATTTCTCTTTACAGGAACATCAGGAGTTGGTAAAACGGCACTGGCCGAAACTCTTGGAGAAGAAGTCGGCAATTTAGTAAAAATTGATATTTCTCAATATAGTTCGCAAAATCTGCTTACTGAAAGTGTATTGAAAAAGCCATATTCATTAGTTTTATTTGATGGATTAGAAAAATCGGATAGAAGCACTTTAGATATGATATCGTGCTTATTAGAAAACGGCTATGTTAAAGATTCATCTGGAAATAAAGTTGATTTCACAAACACAATAGTTATTATGACAACAAATAAAATTCGAACCGAACTGGATCGTGCATATGGAAATGAATTTTTAAACAGAGTTGATGATATTCTGGTGTTTAATAAACTTACTAGACCGGATTTTGAAAAAATAGCGCAGAAATTTGTAGACATGCTTGAAAAACGACTTAGCTCAGGGAATTTAAATTTAAAAATTTCTAAAAAAGTTATAGATTTCATTTCAAATGTTGAGATAGACCATGAATTGGGTGCATATCAGTTAAGAAGAATAATTTGCGAAAAAATCGAAAGACCTTTTGCTAAATTTATTACAGAAGGTAAAGCTAAAAAAGGTGACTACATTATTTGCGATGTGGGAATAGACGGCATTACATTTGAGGTTCAAAAAAAAACTGAAAATAAATCGTAGTAAAAAAACAATGTGGTTACCCCCCCGGAAACTAAAATTATTTTTTAGCAAAGTTAGGTATAACAATATTAGGTGAATTTAAAGTATGAATGTTAAAGTTTTGGCTCCGGCGAAAATCAATCTTGGGCTTGAAATACTCGGTAAACGCGCGGATGGATACCACGAAATTGATACAATAATGCAAAGTATAGATTTATGCGATGAAATCGATGTTAAAATTTCAAATGATAAATCGACTGAGGTTTTATGTAATAAAAATATCGGTTGCATATCGGAAAATAATATTGTCTATAAAGCTGCCAAAATATTTTTTGAGTATATCGGAATAAAAAATCCTGGGGTTAAAATTAAAATTAAAAAAAACATTCCGGTAAGTGCTGGGCTTGCGGGCGGAAGTAGCGACGGCGCGGCTACTTTGATTGCTCTGGATTATATTTTTAAAACTAATTTAAACAAATTTGAGATTTTAAATCTAGGCGCTAAACTTGGCACTGATGTACCTTTTTGCATTTTAGGAGGAACTGCTAGAGCAAAAGGGACCGGCATAATGCTTGAAACGATCAGCAGTTTAAAAAACTGCTTTATAGTTATTGTAAAACCGCCAATTTCTGTTTCTACAAAAAAAGCATATGATTTATCAGACAGTGTAAAAAATAAAAATATTAATAAATTCGATCTGCTCTTAAGCGGTATAAAAAACAATGATTTAAAATTATTAAGTAATAATTTATTTAATCGTTTTGAAGAAGTCATATCTGAAAAAATTGTTTTTTCTATAAAAAAGGATTTATGTAACATGGGAGCTCTTGGTGCATTAATGAGCGGAAGCGGACCAACAGTTTTTGGTATATTTGAAGATGAACATGAAGCTTTAAAATGCATGAATAAAATAAAAAATTTTTATCCTCAAAATTTTTTATGTAAGCCTTTGTCGGTGGGAGCATATATTTTATAATTTTATAATAAAGTAAAGACCCAGTTTATTTAATTTATGGGTCTTTACTCTTTTTAATTTAGTATTTTGCATTCTGGTTATTTGTTGTTTGTATTGTTTTTTGTGTTAGTGGAATTTTTGTTATTTTTTGTATTATTAGCATTTGTGTTGTTTCTTGTGTTAGTGTTGTTTGTATTGTTTTTTGTATTAGTAGAGTTTGTATTGTTTTTCATAATTTTTTTCACCTCCCATGCAAGTATTATTTACGGGTTATTTTTTTTTATACTAAAAAAATTTGGAAATAATTCTATACAAAAATTTGAAATAAAAAATTAAAAGCTAGATAACCTCTATAAAATAAGATTATCCAGCTTTTATAAATATATAAAAAAACTTCAGTTCATTACTTCAGGTGCTTCAACTTTAAGAATATTTAAAATATTTTTTATGATTATTTGTAAACAACTGCAGAGAGTAAGCCTAGCGTACATTAAGTTTTTGTCTTCTGAGATAATTTTACATGAAGAGTAAAATTTATGAAAAAGTGTTGCCAAAGTTATGGCATAACGCGTTACTTTTGTTGAATCGTAATTCATAGCAGACTTAAGAAGTTCTAGTGGATAAGATGCCATAAAATATATTAATTTTTTCTCGCTTTCGCTTGATAAAAGGTTTAAATCAGCTTCACTTTTTTCGAATTCAAACCTGATTTCGTCGTTTAACTGCTTGAATACACTACATATTCTGGCAAAAGCATACTGCACATAATAAACAGGATTTTGTGAATCGTGCTTAACAGCTAAATCCAGGTCGAAATCCATACCTGACCCGGCTTCGTGAATGTTGAATATAAACCTCGCCGCATCTGTCCCAACTTCGTAGATCAAATCCGAAAGCTGAACGGTTTTGCCGGTTCGTTTGCTCATTCGAACAACTTCGCCATTTTGTATGAGGCGCACTAGCTGCACAAGTATAACATGAAGTCTTTCTTTATCAATCCCAAGCGCTTCCATTGCGCTTTTCATTCTTGCGACATGACCGTGATGGTCTGCGCCCCAAATGTCAATGCATACATCGAATTCGCGAACTGCAAATTTATTATAGTGATAAGCCACGTCCGCTGCGAAATATGTAGGAATACCATTTTTTCTTCGTAATACTTCGTCTTTTTCGCAGCCGAACATTGTAGCTTTAAACCAAACGCATCCATCTATTTCGTAAGTAAGCCCTTTTTCGGTCAAAAGATTTATAATTCTGTCAACTTCGCCACTTTCATAAAGAGAGCTCTCATAAAACCAGTTATCGTAAAAAATTTTGTATTTTCCCATATCCTGCTTCATGCGTAGGATATTTTTTGGAAGCGCAAAATCTACCAATGTCTTTTTTCGAACTTCTTGAGATTCGTTTATGTATTTATTACTATAAATATCAAAAAATTGCTGCGATAGCTCGGTTATATCCTCGCCTTGGTAGCAATCCTCCGGTATTTCTACGTAATCCTTGCCTTTACAGATTTGCTCATATCTAATATCCAGCGAAAGTCCGAATTTTTCAATTTGATTCCCAGCATCATTTACATAAAATTCTTTGTAGACATTATAACCTACTTTTTGAAGTATAGATGAAAGGCAATCTCCAAGCGCACCCAGCCGAGCGTTGCCCATATGCATAGGACCCGTAGGATTAGCGGAAACAAATTCTATCATTACTTTTTTATTTTGCCCATAATTTGAAACCCCGTAATTTTCGCCCGCTTTTTTGATTTCTTTTAATGTATCTGAAAAAAATTTAATACCTAGGAAAAAGTTGATAAATCCCGGGCCTGCTATTTCAACTTTTTCAATCAAATTTTTATCTACTATTAAGTTATTTACTATCATTTCGGCAATTTTTCTAGGTGGCATTTTAAAATTTTTTGCTAAAATTAAAGCTGCATTTGTGGACAAGTCGCCGTGTTCTCTTTCCGCTGGAATTTCAACCTCAAAATCGAAAAATATTTCCCCTATTAATGCTTTTTCGTCTATCAACTTAATTAAAGTATCTTTAACGGCTTTTTTTATGTAGTCAATTGTATTTTCTAAACTATACATTTGCCTCTCCCCTATTTTTTTATTCACTCATTTTTTGAATTTTAACTGTCACTTCATTTGCGCTTACAAATCCTGAATTTATATCGAGTGAATATTTTATTTTAAGCTCTCCCTCATTTTTTGAAAAATAAAAATCGATGCTATTTGTAAAAACTCCAGTCATAATCATACCAAATTCTGTGTAATACGGGCTATGGTGGCGTTTGCCTTTTTCTAAAATAAGTTTTGATTGATTTTTACCGTTTTTTATTAAAGTCACAGAATTCGGCGCTTCAAATTTAATTATAGAAAGATTGTACTTTTCGGGATTTGCTTCATCGTATTCTTTATACGTTATATACTTTTTATTTCCGATTTCAGTAAAATCGCCCATTGTTTTTATAACTACTTCATCTTCATTATCTTCCATTATTTGCTTGGAAACTATGCTTATAAGATAATTTTCCTTAATTTTAAACATCTCCGTTTTTAGCGTTTATTTCGTATAATTATTGTTTGGTGTTTTTTCTCGCTTCTTGCAAGAAAAGAACACAGCCTAATCTTATTAATATTTATCAGTATATATTTTTTTAACATTTTTATGAATATCATAACCTAAAAACATTTTAGCATTTTCAGAAAAACTTTGAACATCACCGCTTACAAAATAGTTTTGTTCACCTTCGATTTTTTTAAGCGAACTAATTTTTTGTTCTTTCAAAACATTTTTAACAAATTTTGCGGCTTCTTTTCCAGAATCTATGAGTTTGATTTTTTCGCCGGCTACTTTTTGGATCACATTTTTAATTATCGGGTAATGAGTGCAGCCTAGAATAAGAGTGTCTATATTTTTCTCGAGAAGAGGTTTTGTGTAAATTTCGACTGCTTCGCGTAGTTCTGCACTTGAATCAGTTATAATACCTTTTTCAATTAAAGGAACCAAAAGCGGGCACTTTTGCTCAAAAATTGTTAAAGAGGGATTTAAATTGAGAATTTGGCGTTTGTAAGCTCCGTTTTTAATGGCAGTAACTGTGCCCATGACTCCGATTTTACCGTTTTTTGTAGTGTTCACTGCGGTAAAGCAGGCTGGATTTACAACCCCTATAACAGATTTACCACACTTAACTTCCTCAAGGCAAGAGCTTACAGTACCGCAGGCAGCAACAATCATTTTAACATTCATAGACTTTAAAAATTTAATATCTTGATCTGCGTATTTTAGTATTACACTCTTGCTTTTGCCACCGTAGGGTACTCGTCCCGTGTCGCCAAAGTATATTATATCCTCGTTCGGAGAAATATTCCTTAAAGCTTTTACAACCGTAAGCCCTCCGAGCCCAGAATCAAAAATTCCGATAGATCTTTCTTTCACCTCGGTTAGTGATAAATCCAACTTTTCACTGCCTTCCCTTAAAAATTTTCCTTTATAAGCTTATTTTTTATTTATAGCAAGATTAATTAGCCTATCAATAAGTTCAGTAAACCCGATTCCACTTTCATTTAAAAGTTTTGGATACATACTAATACTTGTAAATCCGGGGAAAGTATTGATTTCGTTTAAAAACACTTTGTTCGTGCCCTCTTCAACAAAAAAGTCTACTCTGGCAAGTCCTGTACAGCCCATTATTTTATAAGCACTAAGAGCGGTTTCTCTAACTTCCTCAGCAACATTTTCTGGGATACGCGCAGGAATAAAAAGGTCAGATGAACCGCTTAAATATTTTGCTTCATAATCGTAAAATTCACTTGAAGGAACGATTTCACCTACTACAGATGCTATAAGCTCATCATTACCTAAAACTGAGCATTCAACTTCTTGCCCTATAATTCCTTGTTCAATTAAAATTTTTCTATCCTCTTTTGCGGCAATTTCTATGCCTTCAATAAGTTCCTTTTTGTTGTTAGCCTTACTTACTCCTACAGAAGATCCGGCATTTGCGGGTTTCACAAACATTGGATATGAACTTATTACTTTTTCTATTTCATTAAGGCATTTTTCAGGGTCTTTTTTAAAGTCATATGTATAAAACCAGTGAAAAAGCGGCTTATTTATTTTGTTGTAAGAAAGCATCGAATTTGTGATGGTTTTATCCATACACGCGGCGGAGGAAGTAGTGTCACAGCCGACAATCGGAATTTCTGCAAGTTCAAGAAGTCCCTGAACTGTTCCATCTTCTCCATTTTTACCGTGAAGCACAGGAATAACGGCATCTAGTTTTATGGTCTCAACCTTACCATCTCCAAAAACAGTCAACCCGCCAACAGATGCGTCAGGCGAAATAAACGCTTGCCTATTTAAGCTATTTTTCTCCCAGTTTCCGCTTGGAATGTCTGCAACATCTCCAGAAAACAAAAACCATTGCCCTTTCTTTGTGATTCCAATTAAATATAGATTGTACTTATCTTTTGAAATATTTTTTATTATAGCTTCCGCGGATATCCTTGAAACTTCATGCTCAGAAGATTGCCCGCCGAAAATCACTCCGAGATTCATCATTTTCGCCATACAATAAAACCACCTTATTAAAAAAATTAGTAACGTATATATATTTATATGTTGGAACTGCACTGTCTTAAAACATTTTATATTTCAATGTAAATATTATAATACTATAGAATAAAATAATAAGCGAATACCCGAATTTAGCTATATCATTAAGCGCATCACTCCCATTCAATTGTTGCGGGCGGTTTGGAAGTTATATCATAAACAACGCGGTTTACACCTTTTACTTCATTAACTATTCTAATCGATGTTTTTTCTAAGACTTCATATGGAATTTTTGAAAATTCTGCCGTCATAAAATCGGAGGTATTTACCGCGCGAAGGGCAATAGTGCGCTCGTAGCTTCGTCCGTCGCCCATAACTCCAACGCTTTTGATATTAGTAAGAACTGCAAAATATTGATCGGGAGGACTTTTTAAATTAGCTTTTGTGATTTCTTCCCTAAATATTGCATCAGCTTCTTTTAGTATTTCTATTTTTTCTGCAGTTACATCACCAATGATTCTGATTGCAAGACCGGGACCTGGAAAAGGCTGACGATTTATGAGTTCATCTGGAATGCCAAGTTCTCTTCCAACTTTTCTGACCTCGTCTTTAAATAAATCCCTGAGCGGCTCTATTATCCCAGAAAACCGAATGTTTGTCGGAAGACCGCCGACATTATGGTGGCTTTTAATGACCTCTGCGTTTTCGGTTCCGCTTTCGATAACATCAGGATAAATCGTTCCTTGGCAAAGATAATCCACTTCACCGATTTTAAAAGCTTCTTCTTCAAAAACTCTTATAAATTCCTCGCCAATGAGTTTGCGTTTTGTTTCGGGGTCAGAAATATTCTTTAATTTTTCAAGAAATCTTTTTTGAGCGTTTACTCGGGCAAAATTTATATTAAACTTGTCTTTAAAAGTAGATTCTACTTCGTTACCTTCATTCTTTCTTAAAAGGCCATGGTCAACAAAAATACAGGTTAATTGATTTCCGACAGCCTTATGAACAAGCATTGCGGCAACAGACGAATCAACTCCACCAGAGAGTGCGCATATTACTTTTTTATTTCCGATTTTCTCTTTTAAGCGCTTTATTTCAGCCGTTACAAATGAATCCATTTTCCAGTTGCCTGCGCAGCCGCATATTTTATATAAAAAATTTTCTAGTATTTTCATTCCCTCAACAGTGTGATTTACTTCAGGGTGAAACTGCATACCAAAAAGCTTTTTTTCAGTATTTTCCATTCCTGCAATAAGACAATTATCACTGCTTGCAATTATTTTAAAATTTTCCGGAATTTTGGCAATATAATCTGAATGGCTCATCCAGCATACGCTTTTCGCTGAAAGATTTTGGGTAAGCATGGATTCATTCGAAAAATTAATTATTGTATTTCCATATTCGCTGGTTACCGTTTTGCGCACTTCCCCACCAAGAGCATAAGCCATAAGCTGTGCACCGTAGCAAATTCCTAGAATAGGCACTCCAATTCTAAAAATTTCACCATCACATCTGGGTGCATTTTCAAGATATACACTGCTTGGGCCTCCGGAAAATATTATTCCTTTATATCCTAAATTTTTTATATCAGAAATATCTGTTTTGTAACTTTTAACTTCGCAGTATACATTTAGTTCACGGATTCTTCTTGCTATTAACTGACTATATTGTCCGCCAAAATCTAAAACTAATATTTTTTCGTCCAGTAGATCTATTTTTAACACTTCCTTTATTAATTGCAATTAGCACTAAACCGTTTCCCAAAAAGCAAATTTTTTAAAAAATTTGCGCTCTATTAGTTTTGAAGTAAGTCTATTATTCAACTGTTACTGATTTTGCAAGATTGCGTGGTTTATCAATGTCGCAGCCTCTAAACTTTGCGATGTAGTAGGAAAGTAGCTGTAAAGGAATAACTGCAAGCGAGGGTGCCGTCATTTCAGAGGATTTTGGTATGTAAATAATATCATCTGCAACTTTTGAAATTTTTTCGGCTTTATCTTCAGTAGTAAGAGCCAGAATTTTTGCCCCTCGCGCTTTAACTTCCTGCATGTTACTAACTGTCTTATCAAAAAGCTCATCCCCGGTTGCAATAGCAATTACCAAAGTTTCGTCATCAATTAAAGATATCGTACCATGTTTTAATTCCCCCGCCGCGTATGCCTCGGAAGCAATGTAAGATATTTCTTTGAGTTTAAGTGAACCTTCCATGCAAACGGCGTAATCAAGCGTTCTGCCTATAAAAAACACTTTTTCTGTTTTATAATATTTTTTAGCTATATATTCTATTTCGCTCTTGTTTTTGAGAATACTTTCAATTTTTTTCGGGAGAAGTTCTATATCCTCTATATAGTTTTTATATTTTTCATCGGATATTT
Organism: Bacillota bacterium; assembly: GCA_023458915.1. GTDB lineage: Bacteria > Bacillota > Clostridia > Oscillospirales > Acutalibacteraceae > UMGS1491. The sequence continues at coordinate 579 of JAEWWM010000055.1, read as the reverse complement.
TACTAAAGTTTTTGCTCATATAAAGTGCTATGAGATATATAAGCGCGAGCTGTGTGCTGTAAGCTTTGGTTGTTGCAACTGCTATCTCTGGCCCGGCCCAGGTATAAAGTACGTCGTCAGATTCACTCGCAATTGAGCTTCCTACAACATTGACAATAGACAAAACTCTGGCTCCAAGTTTTTTAGCTTCTCTAAGCGCTGCCAAGCTATCTGCAGTTTCGCCAGACTGGCTGATTATTATTACAAGTGTGTTTTTATCAACAATAGGGGAGCGGTACCTGAATTCTGATGCAAGGTCAATTTCAACAGGCTTTCGAGTGAGCTTTTCTAGAAAATATTTTGCAGCGCACCCTACATGATAGGCGGAGCCACATGCTACTATCATTATTTTATTTAAGTTTTCCAGATATTCTTTAGAAAATTCTATATTATCAAGCTGTATTTTAAAATCCTTAAGTCGGGGAGATATAGTTGCTTTAATTACATCCGGCTGCTCCATAATTTCTTTCATCATGAAATGCTCATAGTTTTGCTTTTCAGCAGCATTTACATTCCAGTCAATAGTCGTAATTTCTTTTT
>JAEWWM010000054.1 GCA_023458915.1 Bacillota bacterium | reverse complement strand
TATTAAACCCATTAATTATATTAAAGATAATAAAATAAATAAAAATAAAGTTATATCTGTTAAAGACAAGGTAAGTAAAGGTGAATATATTGTGGATATGTGTACGGTAAATTTCGCCAAAATTCTTGCACCTATCAATAACCTCTTGGAAATGGTCAATATAAGTAAAGCAGAAGTGGCTAGAAATCCAGCTTGGCACATATTTTTAGCTAAAAATAATTTCGGAAAAACCACACAATATGTGGACCAAGTTCAGCAGCAAATTACAGTAAACAATCCACTTGACGAGATGTCTGATGAAGAGATATTAAAGGCTGCCGAAAGCAGACCCGAAAGCAATTAAAAATGAATAATTAAAGCAATTACTTCAATTATTCACTATTCCTTGTTCATTGCTCAGGTAGGACGCTCGCGCACAAGTTGTTATTTAACGCGCGCAAAAATTTTCGGCACAAAAGCTCGCTAGGACACCGAGCAATAGGGATGCTCTTTTTTAAATTCATGCGAAAATTTATAAAAAATATCTTTTTTAAGATTTAAAATTTCCATTGCTTTATACGCTGAGATTTCTTTGCGAGAATATTTTAAATAAACTTCTTCCCAATTTTCTGGTTTTTCAATAGGTTTACGACCTTTATATTTTTTATTTCTCTTTGCTATCTCAATGCCCTCGCGCTGGCGTTCAAGTAAATTCAGTCGTTCAAATTCATTAATTGCGCCGATCATTGTTAGCATTAATCTTCCCGCTGGTGTACCGGTGTCCAACTGTTCTTTAAGTGATATTAACTTGATTTCCCTTTTTTCAAGCTCCTCGACGATTTTTAATAGATCGGATACCGAACGAGATATTCGGCTAAAATCCATTATGTAAAGCGTGTCGCCTTCTCTTAAATATTCCATCATCTTTTTAAACTCCGGCCGATCAGTATTTTTCCCGCTTTTCTTTTCCATGAAAAATTTATCAATTTTATATTGTTTTAAGGCTTCCAATTGTCTTGCTTGATTCTGGTCAATCGCTGAAACTCTTATATATCCTATTCTGGACATTGTTTTTCTCCTTGTTTAATTTTTATGGCAAGGAGCTTTTTTAACTCCTTGCCGATAATTTTTTATTATTTTAAAAAGCTTTATGCTATTAGCTTTCTTTCGTGCTTTGTAGTATATTCTTCGGTAATTATTTCGCAGTTTTCAATCATGTAAATTAAGTGCTCTCGGATGTTATCACATAGAATATCAAACGTTTTTACAAGTTCAAAATCGTTCTCGATTATATACCTGCAATCCTCCTGTGCGTTTCTTAATATTCGGCCGTGTTTTTCGCTGCTTAAAAAATTTTTATAACTGCTAAAATTATAAAAGCAATTATTCACCGCACAGCAGTTATTTTCTTTGTTGTATAAAACTAAATAACCACCGCTCCGCCCGTTAAATCCTACTTTTAAGCCGCTATCTTCGATTAAAAAGTTGATCTCATCGTAAAAATTTTCACATTCCATAAATTCATAAGCTTTGCCTTGTTGCTCTTAAGATAGCCCTAAATTATATATTTTCACATTGTTGGCAATGCTACAAAGTCCGTTCCAACTGTTTAGTGTATAGTATTTATAATGATTTTTAACATAATTAAATTTATCATTTAAAGTTCTGATCCCTTTTGTTTGATTGAAAAAATTCATCTAGGACGCCTCGCTTTCATTACTGTGCCAATGCAGCCCGTGCGCTTTATAAAGTGGTATCCAATGAGCTTCATAAAAATCATATCCCGCACCGTCTATGCCAAATAAAAGGCCAAAATCATCCTGTTCGTAAACTCTAAAACCGTATTTTTGCATTATTTCAATGTTTTCCCTTGCCCAATCCTCGTCCAATGTGCAGCCAAAAGTCCACAAAGTTCCCCACATTGGTAAAAATCCCGTGTATTCGTCCTCCGGTGTGGTTAATTCGTGAATGCTGTCAATATTGCATTTACAAATTTTTTCTATAACCTGGGAGGGAATTGCATTAAATTCGTTAACCCATTCTTTTGCTGCGTCTTTTATTGTATTAATTCTTTTTATCATTTTATTAACCTCTTTTTATTTGTTAGCGGTTGTAGTAAAATAATACTGCAACCGCCTATTATATAGCTTTGTCTATCGTCTTAATTGGCTTGTGTTGCGTTGCTGCTTTCCTGCACCACCAGAAAAGCAGCCTTTTTTAATTTTTGCCACTTGATTTTATTTGTGCGCGTAAAAAACCAATTCCCGTTTTTAAATAAATAGATATACTCTTGCCAACCTTTTTTGATTTCTTTCACCCACTTAATAACGTCTGAATATGTACGCGGCTTGACTTGCTCCCACGGTTCGCCTCTGTCGCGGTGATAATATACACAAACATAATCCTGCGGCCTTTCAAAATCGTGATTAAAATTTTCATTCGGGTTTATATTTTCCGCTAAAGAACTTAAATCACCGTTTTTTATTAATTTTCTGGCTTTTTCTTCTGATTTATAGTAAAGGGATAAAATTTTGCCGTTATATTCGGGATAACCGTCCCAATGGCAGTAAATACTTGTTACCGTGCTGTCGTTGTTTAATATTCCTATTTCGCTTCTTGTACTCATTTTTTTAATCCTCCAAAATTAAATATTAATTGTTTTTGTAAAGTTTGGCGGTGTACTTAAATTAATTTCCGCCACTCTGAAATTATCAAAACCGTTTTGAATTGCTTGAGCTTTGGCTTCTTCAAAATCTGCCTCGTTTTCACTTAAAACCTTTTCAAAATAGTCTGGTTTTCCCTTTTGATGACCCCATAAAACTTTAACTATCACCCTTATGCTTCCTTTCTGTTTAGGCTTTACTTTAAACAGATATATAAAATCTTTTAAAAAGTGTCTGTTTAGAGTTGCTTTTTTAATTTATAGATGCCTTTCTGTTGAAGTCTTAGAGCCTAAATAGATAACTCCCCCTTAAATTTAACCACTTGAATATAAGTGGTTTTATTTTTTCTTTACAAGTTTTGTAAGTGTTAGAACGGGTACCGCCAATAATAAGATTAAAAAATACAATTTATCACCTATCCCATTTATAAAGTATTTAGTAAAAATAATATTCATTAATTATTGAATAATTATTTCACTTATATTTTTATGCTATATACTTTTTTATGTTTTGTCAATATATTTTCACATTAAATTTTTAGCTTATTTTATAATGGCATACCCCTATTTAAAGCCATTTATAAGAACAAATAACCCCGCTCATCACCCTCGAAAAACAAACGAAAAAATACAATAAAAAATGAATATATTTTATAACCACGAAAAAACATATTCAATAAATATTGAATAAATTATATAAGCATGATATAATAATTTTAAAATTAGAATCTGAAGTTTTCGAGGTGAAGAAAAATGCCGGAAGAAATGCCAGTAACAATCGGGCAAAAATTAAAAGAGCTGCGTAAAAAATTAAAAATATCAACACAAGAATTATCCGCAAGAACAGAAATTGGAGCCAGCCAGATAAACTCTTATGAACTTGATAAAGTTGTGCCAACAATCTCCACATTACAAAAATTAGCCCAAGGTCTTGAATGCACAATTTTTGATATAATAGATGAGCCACTTGTAAGAAATCAAAGCAGGTGCATTTACTCTGAAATCTGCCCGTTTTATAATATTCCATTGCAAATTTTAAAAATACCTGAAAAAAATATTTTAGATGACAAATAATAAGTGTGTGTGATTTTATAAAATTAAAGTAAAGTGAATTAAAAATATGAAAAAATTTATAAACTTCGTTACAACACTTGGTAAAAAAATAAAAAAAGACAATATCGCAGAATTATCAAATGAACTGACTTATAAAATAATATTGTCCATTTTCCCATTTTTAACTTTTTTGATGTCTCTTCTTGGATTTATAAACATTAAAATCGACAAGCTCGTACTGGAGATTTCAAACACAATACCTCAACAACTTTTAGGGATATTTAATACTTTTGTCCAAGAAGTCTTTTATGAAAAGCACGTAAGCATAATGTCTATTAGCATACTACTTAGCATATATAGCGCTTCATCTGGATTTACAGCTATTATGAAAGGTATTAACCGATCTTATGAACAAGAAGAAAAAAGAAATTTTATTGTTGTTCACTTAATAAGCGTAAGTTTTGTTTTCTTGTTTGCCATTGCAATCGTTTCTTCAATTATTTTATCAATTTCCAATGAATTTATATCGGATACTTTGCAAAGTTATCAATTTTTTGGGGCACAGTTTATTAGTGTTTTCAAAATTTTAAAATATGCTGCTTTGTTAATAATATTGTTTTTTACAGTAATTTTTATATATAAATTCTCATGTTGCAAAAAAACTAAGTTAAAAAATATTATGCCTGGCGCGTTATTTACAGTGTTATTATGGATAACATCTTCAAAACTTTACAGCATATATATCGAAAATTTTTCAAACTATTCAAAAATATACGGAAGTATCGGAATTATTTTTATACTTCTTGTTTGGATTAATATGATATCATTGTTTTTATTGATAGGCAGTGAAATTAATGCGTTACTAAAAAAATAAAATATTTTAGAGTTTCTCCGAGAACCTCAACTTAACTAAATAAATAGGAGATTCGTCAATTTAGAGATTTGCACGTTTTACCAAAAGGAGATAAAAGTATGAAAATTGATAAATTACAAGTTGGTTATTTAAAAACCAATTGCTACCTTATAATCAAAGATAATGATTTAATTATTGTCGATCCAGGCGATGAGTATGAAAAGATTAAATCTAAAATCAAAAAATATAATATCAGAGCAGTTTTTCTAACACATGATCATTTTGATCATAATGGTGCACTTGAAAAATTATTAAGTAATTACAAAGTTCCTGTTAACCCAAACTCGATTCAGGGTTTTAAATATCAAATTATTTCTACCTCTGGGCACACTAAAGATTCTGTTTCTTTTTATTTTCCAGATGAAGAACTAATGTTTACAGGCGACTTCTTATTTTATCAAACTATTGGTCGTACAGATTTGTCTAGTGGTAACAATCAAGACATGCAAAGAAGTTTAGCAATGATTAAAAAATATTCGGATAATATTGTTATTTATCCTGGGCATGGCCCGAAAACAGTTTTAGGAGATGAAAAGCTAAGATTTGGTAGTTATTCAAATTCATTAGCGTAAAAAATTGATATTTAGTTATCCATAGTTATAAATAAAGTAAAGAGTTCCTCAAGAACCATTAACCGTAATAGGTTAGTGGTTTTTCTATTAAGGAGATGAAAATTTGAACAACCTAGAATTAATAAAACAAATGCTTTACGACCTGCGAAAATGCCCAAATATGGAAAATAATTTATATTTACAAAAATGTGAAGCACTTCGAACTTTATATAATCGTGAAAATGATACTTCTCACGCTTTAGGAATTAATCTTGAAATGCGAAAGAAAATAAATTTTATGCTTTCAAATCAAGCTTTGATGACAAATGAAAGAAAACGGTTACTCAAAAAATATTGGCAGACATTTTTATTCGCAGCACCATACGATTTTCATTCATATTTACTCTACATGGAGAAAGATCGTGAACCACAAAAACGCTTTTATCAACCGAGATTAAAAGTTTTAAGATCTGTTGTTCGGGATTTGCAAAACTTAGCAGACGGAAAACTAAATTTATTAGCACTTTCTATGCCTCCGGGAACTGGCAAATCCACAATCGGAATATTTTATATAACATGGCTCATGGGCAAAGAACCGCTAAAACCAAATGTAGCTACAGCGTATGCCGATAAATTAACGCGATCATTTTTCGATGGTGCACTCCAAATAATAAAAGATCCTGAATATAAGTTTTTAGAAATTTTCTCAGATTCACCGCTTGTTGCGACAAATTCAAAAGATGAAACGATAGATTTAGCAAAAATAAAAAGGTTTAAAACACTCACCTGCCGATCGATTGACAGTGGTCTAACAGGTGCTACCAGATGCGAGGTTTTAGCTTATGCAGATGATATGGTTTCGGGTTCAGAGGAAGCTTTAAACAGAGAACGAATGGATATTCTGTGGACTAAATTTTTAAATGATTTTATGTCACGAATGAAAGAAAACTGCAAAATGCTGATAATTGGCACAAGATGGTCAATTCATGACCCGATCGGAAGATTAGAACAAAGATATTTTGATAATAAAAAATCTAAATTTGTAAAACTTTCAGCTTTAAATATTCATGGATATTCTAACTTTGAGTATGACTACGGCGTTGGCTTTTCTACCGAGTATTTTCTAAACTTAAAAGAAAATATGGACGACATATCTTGGCGGTCAATTTATATGCAAGAGCCTGTTGAGCGCGAAGGTTTACTTTACGCAGAAGATGAGCTTCAGTATTTTTTCGAGCTTCCTAAAGAAAAGCCCGATGCCGTTATCGCAGTTTGCGATAGCAAAGGTCAAGGTAAAGACTATGTTTGCGCTCCATGCGGATATATTTATGGCAACTCGGTTTATATTCCTGAAGTTATTTTTAATAACGGACTTCCCGAAATTACAAAACCTTTAGTTGCAAATATGTGTGTGAATAATAAAGTCAGCCGTATGGACGTGGAATCGAATAACGGTGGCGATTATTACGCTAAAGATGTTAACGAACAAATAAAAAAGAGCGGAGGATATACTTCCATCCGCACATTTTTTACTTCAAGTAACAAAATCACAAAAATCGTTACTGAAAGTGATTTTGTAAAAAAGCATTTTATTTTTCTTCATAAATCAAAGCAAAACTTAGAATACAAGCGCTTTATGCAAAACCTTTTAGGCTTCACTGTTACCGGGAAAGCAAAACATGACGATGCACCTGATGCAGTCGCCATGCTTAGTCAGCTTACTAAAGATTTATCAAGTTTATCCATTAAAATTCTAGATAGAAAGAGTTTGCCGTTTTAA
>JAEWWM010000053.1 GCA_023458915.1 Bacillota bacterium | reverse complement strand
AAATTATTTTTGAGCTTATCTCTGCCAAAAGTAAATCTTTCAACTCTTCCGCCTTCTTGGTCAACACAAATAAAAAGCGGTGGGTTTCCGGAGTCTTTGGCGGCTTTTTGTAAATCAAAAATCAGCTTTTTAGCCTGATTTTTGTTTTGAAAGTTTTGTGAAAATAAAATCACCCCTCCAATATGATATTTTGAAATAATTTCTTTAATTTCATCATTGATTTCTGTTACCGGAATTCGTGATTCCTCTTGTTTGTATTCTGTAACTATTTGGGTAGGTTCTTCGTCAGATTTATTGGTACTTTTGCTGCTCCAAAACCTAAAATCTAAACACATCATTTGACCTATTTTATAATTTATCTGTGTATCTTCAGAATTTATTGCCTCTGCTGGGTATAGTGTTATTAATCCTGAAGCCAAAACAAAAAAACTGAAAAATAAAAGAATTTTTTTAAACATTTATTTTGCTCCTTTAAAAATTATTTTTTATATAGTGTTGTTTAAGCAAAAATTTTATCACAATTATTTTGTTATTTAAAGCATTTTTTTATTCTTAAAAGAAGTTTATACAGAAAAAATGTATACATACCATTGACTTTAAAATTACTTTATATATAATATATACAAATATATTTAATAAATGATTTATAAGGAGATGTTTAAAATGGGAAAAACAGAAAATATAAAGCTACAAGAAAAACTACAGCATTTATTTAAAGATGAAAATTTTATGAAAGAACTTTTGTCTAAAAATAATACGAAGGAAGTAGAAACTCTATTTAGAAATAAAGGGATTGACCTTAAAGATGAGGAAGTAAATTTTTTAGGAAAAGTAATCGCAAAAGCAATTGAAAACAAAGGTAAAATGAGCGATAAAGATTTATTAAAAATTGCCGGGGGAAGCACTCAATCTGAAAAAGCAGGAGTTCTTATTGGCGCTTTACTGGGAGGAACTATGGGTGGCGTAGTTAGTGGTTTTGCCGCTGATTCTGCTATAGTTTTTGCGGCAAATAAATATAGCCCAGAGCTCCTTGACTATAATAGTGGCTATGGTGCTGAAGCAGTGGAATCCGGACGGATTGCAGCTGATACAGGTGTAGCTGGGGTAGGAGTAATGGTAGGCGCAGTGACTGGCGCGAAATTCGGTAAATGGCTTGCCGGATATTTTGAAAAATAAATTACATTTTTATAGCGAAATAAGGAGAATAAAGTATGGATATTAAATCATTTTTTGAAAAAGAAGAAAATATAAAAAAATTTTGTTCAGCTAAAACTGAGGAAGAGGCAAGAAAAATACTTGAAACTGAGTGCGGTAAAGTTAGCGATGGCGATTTTGAAAAAATTAAAAAAGGTTTAGATGATTTAGAGGCCATTTTAAATAAAAAAATTTCTTCGCTTTTAGATGAAAAATTTTTAGAAAATGTTTCGGGCGGTTCATTAGAAGGAAGAAAAAATGCATGGAAAAGAGATCTTATTCTGGCTGGTTTGGCGGTTGGAATGATGACGCCGTTTTTTGTCGGTGTTGCAATAGAATATGCCAGCAAATAAAGGTTTGAACGAAGCGAGATATGTTAAATAACTTTGAACAAAACATATATTCTCTGCTTTCGCAAAACGTTACATCTTTCGCTTCTGTTAGAAGCAGCTGTAAGCTTTTAAGAATTAGCACATTAATAAATGTTTATTTGTCTGCAGGGGGGTAGTAGCCACTTATTGACAATATCCCTTTATTAATGATAAAATTAATCGTTACACAAGTGAAAGCTTGTGCTACGATTATTTATTTTTTAGGAGGTGTAATATGCCAACTTGTAATCAGTTAGTCCGCAAAGGAAGAAAAACCCAAGAAAAAAAGGCAAAAGCTCCGGCGCTTCTCAAAGGCTGGAATTCTAAAAAAAGAGAAGCTATTAATCAGAATTCTCCGCAAAAAAGAGGAGTTTGCACTGCAGTTAAAACGGCTACTCCAAAAAAACCGAACTCAGCGCTTAGAAAAATTGCCAGGGTTCGTCTTTCAAATGGTCAAGAAGTAACTTCTTACATTCCCGGAATCGGACATAACCTTCAGGAGCACAGTGTTGTTCTTATTAGAGGCGGACGTGTCAAGGACTTACCAGGTGTACGTTACCACATCGTAAGAGGTACACTTGATGCGCAAGGTGTTGCAAAGCGTATGCAGGCACGTTCAAAATACGGCGCAAAACGTCCTAAGGCAGGCGCTGCAAAAGCCGCAGCAAAATAAATGTTTTAATTTAGAATTTAATACAGCTTTGCATTAACAATGCAGAAGTGTTTTATATAAAATGCCTCTGTATTGGCAAGCGAAAGCTAAATTACTTTCGAGTACCTATGATATCATTTTTGTGAAGGAGGGAAGAAATATGCCAAGAAGAGGTACAGTTCCCAAACGCGATGTTCTGCAAGATCCGCTTTATAACTCCAAGCTTGTAACAAGACTAATTAATAATATTATGGTAGACGGAAAAAGAGGAATAGCTCAAAGAATAGTGTATAAGTCATTCGATATAATCCGTACTCAAACCGGAAGAGAACCCTTGGAGGTTTTTGAACAGGCGATGGAAAATATTAAACCGGCTTTAGAAGTAAAAGCAAGAAGAGTTGGTGGAGCGACATATCAGGTTCCGATTGAAGTTAGAGCTGATAGAAGGCAAACTTTAGGGCTCAGATGGCTTACAAAATACTCGAGGCTTCGTTCAGAAAAAACAATGATCGAAAAACTTGCGGCTGAAATTTTAGCTGCTTCAAGTAACACAGGCGCAGCGGTTAAAAAACGTGAAGACACTCATAAAATGGCGGAATCCAATAAAGCGTTCGCGCATTACCGCTGGTAAAAAATTATTTTTAACACATGAAAGGGTTGCGTTTTGTGGATTGGTTAATAGGGGCGCTTAACATAAATCTTCAGAAAGCTGTAATATCACTAGTGTTTTCACTAAATATTATTTTAATTGGGTGTGGTTACAATTATAGGACTACAGTTTCTGATTATAAAGATTTAAAAACTCTTGATGAAGTTAAAGCACGTTTTGAGTACAAACTTCGGGAGAATCATGTGTTAGAAACGAACAAAACTCTCAAGGACTTTTTTGAAAGAGAAGAAGTTCGCAAATTATGTCAGAATAGAAGTCCTAAAAATTTTAATCCTGAGCAGCTTGCCTATTTTATGAAGTTGAAAGAACTTAATTAAAGAAGATTATAAAATAAAACGAAAAGGAGGATATTATGCCAAGGAAAGTATCGCTTGATATGACGCGCAATATAGGAATAATGGCTCATATCGATGCGGGAAAAACAACTACAACCGAGCGTATCTTGTTTTATACCGGAATAAGCCACAAGCTTGGCGAAGTTCATGACGGCGCGGCTACAATGGACTGGATGGTTCAAGAGCAAGAACGCGGAATAACAATAACATCCGCTGCGACAACTTGCTTTTGGAACGACCACCGTATAAACATCATAGATACTCCTGGCCACGTTGACTTTACAGTTGAAGTCGAACGCTCGCTTAGAGTTCTTGATGGTTCTGTTACAGTTCTTTGTGCGAAAGGCGGCGTGGAGCCTCAATCAGAAACAGTTTGGCGTCAAGCTGATAGATATGGTGTTCCGAGAATGGCTTATGTTAACAAAATGGACATCATGGGAGCAGATTTTTATAATGTTGTCGACATGATGAAAGAACGTCTTAAATGTAATGCTGTTCCGATTCAGCTTCCAATTGGATCTGAAGACACTTTCAAAGGTATCATTGACTTAGTAGAGATGAAAGCTTATGTCTATTATGATGATCTTGGAAAAGATATAAGAGTCGAAGAGATTCCGGAAGACTTAAAAGAAAAAGCTGAACAGTATCGCATTGAAATGCTCGAGCAAATTGCCGAACAAGATGATAAAGTTATGGAAAAATATCTTGAAGGCGAGGAAATATCTGTAGAGGAAATTAAAGGTTGTATAAGAAAGGCGACAATTGCGGGCAAGATGGTGCCAGTTACTTGCGGTTCATCTTACAAAAATAAAGGAGTACAAAAACTTCTTGATGCTGTCGTTGATTATATGCCATCTCCTAAGGATGTTCCTGCAATTAAAGGAATAAATCCTGACACTGCTGAGGAAGTGGAGCGTCCATCTTCGGATGAAGGCCCCTTCGCCGCGCTTGCATTTAAAATTGCGACTGACCCATTTGTCGGTAAACTTTGTTTCTTTAGAGTTTATTCGGGAACAATTGCGGCGGGCTCAACGGTTTATAATTCAACTAAAGACAACAATGAAAGAATCGGCCGAATTCTTCAAATGCACTCAAACCACAGACAGGATATCGAAAAAGTTTACGCAGGAGATATAGCTGCTGCGGTTGGGCTTAAAAATACCACAACCGGCGACACACTTTGCGATGAAAAACATCCTGTAATTCTTGAATCCATGGAATTTCCTGATCCGGTCATAAGGGTTGCAATTGAACCCAAAACTAAAGCTGGTCAGGAAAAAATGGGTCTTGCGCTTGCTAAACTTGCTGAAGAAGATCCAACTTTTAAAGCCTATACTGACGAAGAAACAGGGCAAACAATAATTGCCGGAATGGGTGAACTTCATCTTGAGATAATCGTTGACAGACTTCTTCGTGAATTTAAGGTTGAAGCGAATGTCGGTAAACCTCAGGTTGCTTACAAAGAAACTATTCGCACATCCGCAGAGATGGAAGAAAAATACGCAAGACAATCTGGTGGACGCGGTCAATATGGTCATGTAAAAATTCGGATTGAACCGAATCCAACTAAAGGTTATGAATTCATTAATGAGATAGTAGGGGGGGCTATTCCAAAAGAATATATACCTGCTGTTGATAATGGTATTCAAGGTGCTATGCTTTCAGGCGTGCTCGCTGGTTATAATGTTGTTGACGTTAAAGTCACTCTTTATGATGGATCTTATCACGAAGTCGACTCGTCCGAAATGGCGTTTAAAATTGCCGGTTCAATGGCGTTTAAAGCGGCGATGAAAAAAGCAGATCCTGTTCTTCTCGAACCCATAATGAAAGTAACTGTTATAGTTCCGGAAGAGTACATGGGTGATGTAATCGGAGATATAAATTCACGCCGCGGAATGATTCAAGGCATGGAAGCGATTTCAGGAGCGCAGAGAATAAATGCACTTGTCCCGCTTTCCGAAATGTTCGGTTACGCGACAGATATGCGTTCAAGAACACAGGGCAGAGGGCAATACACAATGGAACCGAGCCACTATGCCGAAGTTCCAAAATCTGTTTCCGAACAGATTATTGCTGATAGAAAAAAAGATTAACCGAGAATTTGCGCTTTTAAGTAATTATTATAGCTTTTCTTCGGGCCATATGGTGCGAGGAAAAGCAAGCAAAATATTACAAAGCAAATATCTTCGATTAGTTAACATAAAGATTAGCTAATATTTTGGTTGATTTTTTAAGCAGCAACTGATAAAATCCTATCTGTATTATAAAAATTGCATTAAAACGCTCAAGTTTTTTAAAATAATTAAGGGAGGAAAAAATTCAATGGCAAAAGCAAAATTTGAAAGAAATAAACCACACGTAAACATTGGTACTATCGGTCACGTTGACCACGGTAAAACAACTCTTACAGCAGCTATTACAAAAGTTCTTAACTTAAAAGGTGAAGCTGAATTTGTCGATTACGCAAACATTGATAAAGCGCCTGAAGAAAGAGAACGTGGAATTACAATCAACACTGCACACGTTGAGTATGAAACAGAAAAACGTCACTATGCTCACGTTGACTGCCCAGGTCACGCTGACTACGTTAAAAACATGATTACCGGTGCTGCTCAGATGGACGGCGCAATTCTTGTGGTGTCTGCAGCTGATGGCCCGATGCCTCAAACAAGAGAACATATTCTTCTTGCGCGCCAAGTTGGTGTTCCTAGTATTGTAGTATTCATGAACAAAGTTGACCAAGTAGACGACGAAGAGCTTCTCGATCTCGTTGAAATGGAAATTCGCGAACTTTTAAATGAATATGAATTCCCAGGTGACGATACTCCAATTATTCGTGGTTCAGCCCTTAAAGTTCTTGAATCAACTTCAAAAGACGCTGATGCTCCTGAATACAAATGCATTCTTGATTTAATGGACGCAGTCGATAGTTTTATTCCAACTCCGGAAAGAAAATCTGATCAACCTTTTTTAATGCCTGTTGAAGACGTTTTTACAATTACCGGACGCGGAACAGTTGCAACCGGAAGAGTAGAACGCGGACAGCTTAAAACAGGTGAAGAAGTTGAACTTGTCGGACTTACCGAAGAACGCAAAAAAGTTGTTGTAACCGGGGTTGAAATGTTCAGAAAAATTCTTGATTACGCTGAGGCCGGAGATAACGTTGGTGTACTTCTTCGTGGTATTCAAAGAGAAGAAATTCAGCGCGGTCAGGTTCTTGCAAAGCCCGGAACTATTAATCCTCATACGAAATTCAAAGGCCAAGTATATGTACTTACTAAAGAAGAAGGCGGACGCCATACTCCATTCTTTAATAACTATCGCCCCCAATTCTATTTCAGAACAACAGATGTTACCGGCGTAATTTCGCTTCCTGAAGGAACTGAAATGTGCATGCCCGGAGACAACGTTGTGATGGAAGTAGAACTCATCACACCTATTGCAATTGAAGAAGGCCTTAGATTCGCAATTCGCGAGGGTGGGCGCACAGTTGGTTCAGGTGTTGTAACCGAAATTTTAGCTTAGTATTCGAGTTTTGTTGTGGGTGAGCCACAAATTTATTCTTACAATAAATCGCAAAAGTAAAATCGCACTTAAAATTAAGTGCGATTTCTCTTTATACATAGAAAATTCATTTCTATTTTAATGTGCTTTATCCCAATTAGGAACTGCTTCTCCAGGGGAAATTTGGTTTACTACATCTGCGCTTTTTTTCGTAGCAACATTTCTTTTTCTAAATATTGGTGCAGTTTTATATAGAATTGGCTGATATTTTCTGGATTGCGGTTGACTCGGGACATCACATGGTCTGGTCTTTCTACAAAATTAACCATATTCTTAAAGAATTACCCATTTTAAATCTTGATTGTGTCGCTTCATTAATGGTTTCGCAAAAATAAAATTTTATGGTTCTCTAATTCCTCTTTTTAAAAATCTCTAATTTTTGGGAACCGTAGGGTTTGTTTGTTTACAAACAAAATGCTACATATTTAAGCCTTGCAAATTTTTGTAAAATTATGTTAGAATTAGCAATAATAAATTATCTTTTAGTTTAAGTACAAGTGAATTGCCATATCCTATTTTGATTATCTTTAGAGGTTAAAATGAGCAAAGAAATTGAAATTAGAAATAAACTATTTAACGAAAATCAAGTTTTTTCTTTTTTAGATAAAAAGGGAGTAAAAGCATTCAAAAGTAATCACCAAATAGATACATATTATGACAACCCCGATGATAGTTTTTTTAAAGACCCGGATCATGTAAATCACTGGGTAAGAGTTAGAGAAGAAAACGGGAAGCTCACGTTTAATTATAAACATTGGTTACCTGAAGGAGCAGAAGTTCGTACCTACTGCGAGGAAACCGAATATGAGATGAAATCAGAAGAAGATTTTAAAGACATTTTGCAAAAATTAGATTTAGGCATGAATTTTGTGCCTTTTATAGTGGTTAATAAATTTAGACAAAGCTTTATGTATAAAAATTGCGAAATTTCTATAGATAAAGTGAAAACTTTAGGTAATTATATAGAAATTGAGTATAAAGGCACGAATAAGGATATAGATGAAGTTTTACTGTTTTTAAATGAAATCTTAAAGAAAATAGGAGCAGATGTTGGTCCTACTGATTACAAGGGATATGCTTATCATATTTTTAATAAAAAATGTAAAAGGTAAAGTGATTTTTATTGGAAGCTTATGAAAAAATAGTAATATGGTTTTCTAAAATCAGAAAAAACCTGATTTATAGTCCACTGGAAAATATAAAAAATGAATTTATTTATGAAATTAATGACGGTTTATTTAAAGTATTTACGTTTGGCAGCTTTGAGGAAAAACTGTTCAGCAGTTTAGTTGATAAAATTATCGTAGACATTAATTTCAAAGTTGTTTTTATTTTCAAAAACGGACATGAAATTGACATTAGTTTGGAGGTGCTTCGTGAAATTTAGATAACTTAATATCAACTAAATTAATTATAAAATTACAGCTTACTTGAAAGCAAAAAAGCTTCAGATAGGCTGTTTTTTTGTGGTTGAACTAAAGGATATTGTGCACATATCGAATTATATTTATACGCTGTTTTTGATACTTATAATAAACCAAAAAACAAATTTTTGAATAAAATATATATTAGAAAAGAATTTAACTAGGAGGAGCAAAATGAATAGAAATATTATGCAAAACGGCTTTATGAATACAGTTGATCATGGTGGTGAACCGTACGTAATTGATATCGATAAAGCAACTAAATCAAACAACAATTATAGAGTTACAATTTGGACTGGTTCACATTTACAAACCACTCTCATGAGTATACCTGTAGGCGGAGACATAGGTTTAGAAATTCATCATGGTGTAGATCAATTTTTACGCATAGAACAAGGATTTGGTTTGGTTCAAATGGGGGAAGCTCAAAACAATCTTAATTATCAGATGAAGGTTAGAGACGGGTTTGCTATATTTGTGCCATCAGAAACTTGGCATAACGTAACAAACGTGGGAAGGATACCTTTAAAACTATACTCAATTTATGCGCCGCCGAAACATCCAAAAGGAGCAATTCATCAGACTAAAGCAATCGCTGAAGCTCATGTATTTGTCAAGTAAAAAAACCAGCCAGAGAATATAGTTTAAAAACCAGCCATATGATATAAAAAAACAAACCCTTACATTGTAATTCAAATATTAGAAATCAGGTATAACAAACATGGTATTGCCTACTAGACAATACCTTTTTTATTGGCTGCTTTTTTACTTAGTTATTACACTTTGTTTGTTGATATTGCATAAAACACAAATCTCTCGGTTTTCAACATTTAGGCAATAGGTAAATTTTGTAAAATATAGTTGGAAATAATTGTAAAATTTTTAATTTTGATTTATAATGTAATTTAAATGGAAGTGATTTTTAAAAATAAGTTATATTCGTTAGTTTACATATTAATATGATTTATTCTGTACATAACCTTAAGGTTGAGTTGAAAAACACGGTATAAAATAAAAAGAAAGAGGCGAAAGTCATTATAAGAAAAAAATTAGTTATATTTGATGCAGATGGAACGTTATGGGATAGCAGACAAGATGTTATTTCCGCTATTAATTCTGTTTTAAAAGAAAATGCCGGTTTAGAAATTAGTAAAGAAGAATTTCAAAGGTTTGATGGATTTTCTTTGGAATATATATTTGAAGTAATTTTACCGTTAAACAAAAAACACTTAGCAAAAGAGTTCACAAAACTATTTATTCAATATTATATAGATCAAGAGCACTTTTTGGACAGTACTGTTCTTTTTCCGAAAGTGAAAGATACGATAGCGAGACTCAGAAAACAAGGCTTCTTGACGGCAATTTGTTCAAGAAAAACAGAAAGAGCAGTAAACAAAATG
This sequence comes from Bacillota bacterium, assembly GCA_023458915.1. Lineage (GTDB taxonomy): Bacteria > Bacillota > Clostridia > Oscillospirales > Acutalibacteraceae > UMGS1491. The sequence continues at coordinate 21,896 of JAEWWM010000053.1, read as the reverse complement.
TTGAAGCATTTTGACTTAGTTTGTTTTGATTTGGTTGTAGGTACAGAAGAAAGCAACTTTAAGCATAAACCTGATCCGGAAACTATTAACTATATTATAGGTGACTTAAACACATTGAAAGAAGATACTGTTATCGTAGGAGATAGCAAAACGGATATTCTTGCAGGAAAAAACGCAGAAATTGACACAATCGCCGTGACCTACGGCGGATATGATACAAAAGAAAATTTGTTATTGCTGAATCCGACGTATCTGATAGATAGTTTTAGCGAATTAAAGAAATTGTTGCATTTAAGCAACAGAAATTAAGATATTTAAACCGAAGAGGAATGTTAATGTTAAGTAACAAAGAAGCAAGCCTTTTAAAAATTGATCTATTATCGGAAAGAATAAATTTCGATATTGATATATTTGAAGATTGCCCTCACAAATTCTATGATAACCAGTTTGTTTATGGACAAACATCAAAATCGATTCTAAATAAACACAGGTTCCCGCAATTAATACTGCTGTCTGAAAATGTAAACTGCGCTCTGCTCAGAAAAGAAACATCCAGCTACACACTTTTGAAAACAAAAAATAAAATAGGTTTTGAGCTTTATCGCGGTGATAAATTTATTACAGAAATAAATTTACCTGAGCGCCCAGCCTATTTTGATAAGACCTTAAGTGACGGAAGACTCTCTCAAAGTATAATTACAGTATCAGGAGCGGATACTGTTGGGTTCTTCTTTTGTCCGGATTGCTACTATTTTTGCAAGGGGAAACCCTGTTCCTTTTGCGGCATTAAAAGTACTAGAAATACTCTTGGAAAACACTTGGCTAGAGAATTTTCAGATTCGCAAATTCAGGAATGTATTGAGCTTATAGAGGCGATTCCTTGGAAAGATATTCCGCTTTATTCAATTACCACTGGTTCTCCGGAAACAGACAGCGAGTATCGAGAAAAAATAATTAAGCCTATCAGAGCGATGACAAGATCGATGAAGAATAAGACAAGAGTACATCTTCTTGCTCATCCACCGCATGATTTAGATTTACTGCACGAAATTTATGATGCCGGAGTTACGAGTATTGCACTTAATCTTGAAATTTTTAATGCTGACATTTTCAAAAGAGTTTGCCGTGGAAAATCTGAACTTTATGGATATTCAAAATGGATGGACTCTCTTTTCGCTGCAAAAAAGATATGGGGAGAGTACAAAGTGTTTTGCGGTTTGGTCTGGGGGTTAGAGCCTATCGAAGATACAATTGCCGGGAATAAATTTATGGCAGAAAATGGGATTGGTGTAGCTTCTAATCTGTTTCATGCTGATGCCAAAGCAATACTCCACAATCATCCTCATCAGTCTGCTGAGGATATTTTTGCAATAGCAAAAGAATTGGAAAAATTATATGAAGAATTTCCAAATATGAAAACCGCGTTTGATACATCAATGCGAAGTACACTCGATTGGGAGATAAAAAGTGGTTTTTTAAAATAACAAAAGTAATTGCACATCATAATATTAATTTTTTAAAGGGTGATTGTTTTTATGAATAATTTTAGTTTTTATAATCCTACACAAATATTTTTTGGAGAAAACGCAATATTAAGTTTGAAAGAAAACATAAAAACTTACGAAAACATACTGTTAGTTTATGATCCTGTTGTTAAACAAATTGGAATTTATAACACTGTAGTCAAAATACTAAAAGAAGAAAACAAAAATATTTTCGAATTAAGCGAAATAGTACCAAATCCTAGATTAGACAAAGTATATGAAGGAATAAATATTTGCAAAGAAAACAACGTAGATTTCATATTAGCTGTTGGTGGTGGAAGCACAATAGATTGTTCAAAAGCTGTTGCTATAGGAAGTAAAACAGACTTAGATGTGTGGGGTTTTTATCTAAAAAAAGCAAAACCAACCGAAACCTTACCTGTCGGAACGATATTAACTTTAGCTGCAACAGGAACAGAAATGAATCCTAATTCCGTTATTACAAAATGGGAAACAAAAGAAAAGTTAAATATTACTAATGATTTGTTATACCCGAAATTTTCTATTTTAGACCCAACTTACACATATAGCGTTCCCCTAAGTCAAACCGTGTATGGCGGTATTGACATGTTGGTCCATGTGTTTGAACAGTACTTCAGTTTTCCTAACACACCAAATTTGAGCGATAATTTATCCGAAAGTATTATCAGAACAATAATAGAAAATCTAAATATAGTTATAAATGATTTAAACAACTATAATGCAAGAGCAAATTTGATGTGGTGCGGCACTCTGGCGTGGAACAGGCTTATAGGGTCAGGTAAAGAACAGGATTGGATAAGCCACGTGATAGAAAACACGTTAAGCGGTATATTTGACATACCGCACGGAGCAGGTATAGCCATATTATTTCCGGCTTGGATGAAATATGTTTATAAAAACGCAGTAGATAAATTCAAAAAATATGCTGTTAATATCTGGAATGTGAAAACAGAAGGCAAAACGGATGAAGAAATAGCACTAGAGGGGGTAGAGAAAACGAAAGAGTATTTCCACAACTTGGGTGCGCCAGTTAGCTTGGATGAAGTGAATATATCAGTGAAAGACATAGAAAAAATAGTTGAAAAAGTGAACACGAAAGGTAGGGGTTCTTTTAGAAAAATACATAAAGAAGATGTTGTCGAAATTTTAAAATTAGCTTTATAAAGTTTGTGCTGAATAGAATTTGTGCTTAACAAACCGAACCCGTAATAAGAGCTAATAAACAGGAGTTTTTGGTGAATGAAAAAATACTTTTTTAAAACAAGCGACGGCATAGAGTTAAATGGTATTTTAGAAAAAAATAATACCCGTAATAATGTCTGTGTAATTATGTGTCACGGAATTCGGAGCGACAGCAACGAAAGAGGCAATTTTGTTGAGTTATATAAAGCGCTAAATGATCGTGGTATCGATAGCTTTAGATTTGATTTTAGAGGTCATGGAGAAAATACCTTAGACTTCATAGAAGTATCAATAACCTCGATGATAAATGATTTGGAAGCAACAATAGAGCTTATACAAAAATTAAAATATAATAAAATAGTTCTTTTGGGCGCTAGTATGGGAGCAAGCATTCTTTCGCTGATCGATTATGACAAGTATGTAGACATAATTGGTTTAATATTATGGTATCCCATCACAATATATGAAAAATCAAATATATTTACAGAAAAAAGTATAAATGAAGCGTTGGAAAAAGGATATATTAAGAAAATAAGTAAGGCTGGTAGGGTATGCAAGTTAAGTAAAGAGCTAATGTTAGAGTCAAAAAAATATAAGCCTTTGGGGAAATTAAAAAACAATATATTAGCTAAACTATTTATACATGGAGCCAAGGATGAGGTTAGCTTTTTAGAAAACAGCACAAAAGCAGCAGAGCAAAGTCCAAATTCAAAACTCATAACTGTTGAAAACGGTACACACGGTTTTTTTGATAATAGAAAACATTTTAAAGTTGCGTTAGACCACACGATTAACTTCATAAAAAGGTTATAGTCAAAAAAGCATTTTTGATTATATTTGGAGGAGAGACCTGTTTTGAAAAAACTATTCAAAGATACAATGGCAGTCATGTTGGTGACAGTATTTTCGTTTTTCATGGTAACGGTTGTTGCTCAAGAAATCCCAGAAACAAATATTTCTATGTACAATCTGAGTTGGAGCAATTGCAGTAGTCCAGAAATGGCGGATGAGCTATACGACATAGCTTTCGTGGGTACATATTCTGTTGATGTTGCCTTAAATGGATTTGCTGGAGCTCCGTCGCCCACGGAACTTACTTTTCTTTCTGACTGTAAAATCACAACCGGAGGAGGCGCTTGCAACGCAGCAATTGCAGCAGCGCGCATGGGTGATGGCATAAAAACGCTTGCAGTAGGTGTTATTGGAGAAGACGAACAGGCGAATATAATATTGAAAAAATTAAAAGAAGAAAATGTGGATACTGCTGGGTTAATTCAAAACAAAAATACTGGAACAGGAACTACAATTTTGTTTATACCCTCAAACGGAAAAACGCTGGGAGTAACGTTTGTTGGCGGAAACGGAACGGTAAGCTTTTCACCAAAAGTTATGGAAAAGCTCCTGCAAAGTAAGGTTGTGGTGATTTCCGAATTATTTCTTTTGCCGAACATGGAAAAAGATATGAAAGAAATGTTATCTATTTTAAAAATTATGAAAAAAACCATTGTCGTAGACACTTCTGCTAATGTGCGAAATTTTGCAATCGAGGATACAATTAATTTGCTGAGCGGTGTAGCACCATTTATTGACTATTTTATCCCGAACAGCTTTGAAGCAGAAGTTATAACAGGTGAAAAAGATATTGAAATTCAATCACAAAAATTAGAAAATTTAGGATTTCGCAACGTAATTATAAAAAACGGTTCTGAAGGCGCATTAGTAAAACAAACTGGTAAGGAACCAAAAATAATCCCTGCTATTAAGACAATCTGTGTAGATTCAGCAGGGGCTGGCGATGCTTTTGTTGGTGGATTTAGTTATGGTCTCGCAAAAGGCAAATCAGTAGAGGATGCTGTTCTATTAGGAAACGTGTTGGGATGCTTATGCGTTGGCCAAATTGGAGCTTCAACCGGTATTTCAAAAGAGAAAGCTGATAATATTTTTTCAAAGCTTGGGTTAAACTTCAATTCAAATGCGAGGTATGGAATACAATTTTCACCTGAATTCCAACTTGAGGAAAGACTATCATGACCATTACACCCGCTTTTGCAGAAACTCTCAAAAAATTGAGGGGGGGTGCTTTTCAAACAAAATTAAAACAAAAAAACATAGATCCAGCTACTGTAGCTAACGTCAAAGAATTGTTGGCACTTGATGATTCGCAGCTTTTAAAACGTGCACAATTGCTTTACGAAAAAGCCGTGGAAAGTCTTAAGTTTTTCTATAGTGATTCGGGTGATATTTTAATTCCGTTTTCAGGTGGTAGAGATTCTACATTATTGGCAGCAATAACTGTGTATAGCTTTCCAAATAGAAAATGTGTGTTACTTACTGCTACAACGGGGTTAGCTCTCAACGACACTGGTCGAAACTCAAGCGTGCAGGCAAAACGCCTGCTAAAAAAATCATTATGCAACAATGCTCAACATTTTTTTGTTGATCTCTCATCTTTTTTTTCTAAATATGTAGTAAGCCAAGCCAAAGCAAACAAACAAATTTTGGGATACCCGGCCATCTGTACTTGTTGTAAAATGGTCATGGAAATTGCCTTTGCTAACATAGCTATTGAAAATGGTTACAAACATGTACCTTTTGGTTATGCACAATATCAATCGCGCCAGCATTGGACAGAACAAACAGCTGCTTTTAGAGATACCATGCAATGTTTTCATAACAGGTATCATTCTCAACTAAACATAGGCAGCCCTTTGAAGTATGTGCTGCAAAGCCCAATCGATACGTCTCTTGTTTTAGGGTTTCTTAATTTCCGCTGGGAAGAACAAAAAAACGAAGGAAAGTGTGTTGCAGGTGGAATGAACCCTGTTAGTATCGACGAACTTCAGCTAACAAGTTTTATGCAAAAATATCTTGCAAGCAGAATAGACTGCAATAATTTGGTTTTCTCCACTCAATCAAATGCTTTAAATAAATTTGATTCTGACATAAAAGCTTTAAAATCAGATATGTTCTATATGCAAAGAGTATATAATAATTTAGGTATAATTAAGCCAAGATAGAGATAAATTAATTACGTTTTATCAAATTAAACATAAAGTTTTAGTGGAGTTTTTAAAAATATAGAGATAAATTTCAAAACTTTTAATTTTAAAATTATCATGGGAAGTATGATATGTCAAACAACGGAGACATTTCAGTAGGAGTCGCAGTTTACAACGAAGAAAACAGCATTTTAAAATGTTTAAGCGATTTAGAAAAGCAATTGAGGAACTCTAATTTCACTATCTATATCTGTTTGAATGGTTGTAGTGATCGTTCATTGGATAAAATTATGGAATATAAAAGGAGCAATCCTCTGATTTCCATAATTGTTTTAGAAAGTGAAAAAGGAAAAATACTTGCTCAAAATAAAATAGTTCAAAAAATAAAAAAAGATAACAGAGAGCACATCCCGCTATTGTTTGTGGATGCTGACATTGTATTTGAAAAAGATTGCATTATAAATTTGTACAGAGAGTTGTTTAGAATTGATCAACTAAAATTAGTTGGAGCCGTTACAAAGCCTTACATAAATGAAAAAAAGCGCGTATGGTTTTATATACTCAATGTTAGAAATTTTTATCCAAAATCAGAGGTTCCATGCTGCGATGTTAGTGATTATAAATGTTATGCTAAAAAATTCCCTCAACCTCAAATAGATGTTAAAACGGAACAGAAAAGCAGAATATTTGTTCATGGGAGATGCTTTATGTTGAAATCAGCTGATCTTTACGACGTTCCCGCAGACTCTAACTTGGCTGATGATACATATTTAACTGGTAGTATCCACTATAAATTTGGATGTGGAACTGTTCGTACAATTCATTCGTCTGTTGTGCATTACAAAGCTTATAACGATTTGTACATACACTTCAAAACCTATTGGCGCATATACAACGATAAAAAATATATAGATGCAAATTTTCCGCATCTGACGTACCATAGATCAAAAGAGCCCACAACATTGGACAAGAAGTACATAAAATCATTATCTCTTCTCGTTAGACTGCAGTTCTTTATGCATAAAACTGTAATAGCCACAGAAAATTTTATATATAAAATTTTACCTCAAAAACCTATTTCTGAAATTTGGAAATACGAAAGCAAGTAAAAAAATTTAAACTAGAGTAATAAAGGAGCCTTTTTGTGAACGCTAAACTAAGGAAATTAGTTTCATACTATAAACCCTACAAAAAAGAATTATTTTTGGACTTATTTTTTTCAGCATTATCAGCTTTGATAGCTATTACAATTCCATTAATAATTCGTTACATAACCTACAATGTGTCTCAGTTTGAAAAACAAAAAGCCATTGAAATTACAACGCTTCTGGCATTTGGTGTTTTATTATTGCTTGTTGTGCTCTATTTCTGTAACAAACATATGAAAAATCAAGGAAAAAACATAGCTATAAAAATCGAAGAAGATATGTGCGTCGAACTTTTTGAGCATTACCAAAAGCTGTCATTTAGTTTTTATGATGAACAGAGCACAGGAAAACTATTGTCTCGAATGATGGTAGATGTGAGAAATATAAGTAATGTTTTACACTTGATCCCAGAACGTGTGATCATTGGCTTCACCATTAGATTTATAGCTGTTTTCACAGCGTTTTTTATAATAAACATGATTTTTGGTTTTGTGGCACTGGTCGTTTTTATTTTTATTTTTATACTTTTTGTGTGTTTTGTACGCAAAACTAACAAAGCATATATGAAAAGTCACGAAAGTATGTCAAATTTTAGCGGAATGGTGGAAGAAAGTCTTTCGGGAATGCGGACAGTTCAGTCTTTTGGGAATCAAAAAACCGAAGGCCTCAAATTTCGAAAGTTTGTTGGGGCACACTATAAAAACGTAAGGTCAATTGTTAATGCATCGAGCTTTATGTTTGCAACCATTTTAACTTTTACTACGGGAATAATTCCACTAATTGTGGTAATTGCAATACTTTTTACTATGAACGGCGGTATAAACATCGGAGAAATTATAACTTTAATGCTTTTTACAGATATTATTATTCAACCAATATCTCAGCTTTTGGAGCTTATTGAAATTTCTCAAGACAGTTGGGCAGGATATAAAAGATTTTTTGAAGTTTTGACTATGAAACCCGAAATTGTTGACTCTAAAAATTCTATAGTTTTGGAAAACATTGATGGTGATATTGAATTTAAAGATGTTTTATTTAAATATCAAAAAACTGAAAAAAACATTTTTGAAAATTTAAATTTAAAAATATTTGCTGGAGAATTTATTGCTTTGGTAGGTTCTTCTGGTGTGGGAAAATCGACTCTTTGCAACCTAATACCACGTTTTTATGATGTTTTAAGCGGAGAAATTTTGATTGACGGGGAAAACATTAAGAATGTAAAACTTGAAAATTTGCGAAAAAACATAGGCTTTGTTCATCAGGATACATTTTTGTTTTCGGGTACAATTGCGGAAAATATTCGTTACGGTAAGCCAGATGCCACTGAAGATGAGATTATAGAAGCTGCAAAAAACGCGTATGCACACGATTTTATAATGAATTTTCCAAACAAATACAACACGAAAATTGGACAAAGAGGTGCTAAACTTTCCGGGGGGCAAAAACAAAGAATTGCAATTGCAAGAGTTTTTCTTAAAAATCCTCCAATTTTGATTTTTGATGAAGCAACTTCCAATCTTGATAATGAAAGTGAGAGATACATACAAAAATCAATGAAAAAGTTATCGAAAAATCGCACAACAATTGTTATCGCACATAGACTTTCAACTATTAAGAATGCAAAAAGAATTCTAGTTATATCAAAGGGGAAAATTGCTGAAGAAGGAACACATAACCAATTGATTGAAAAAAATGGAGAGTATGCTGAGTTTTATAGCTTACTGTAGAAAGGAAAATGTTTATGATGGAAATGCCGCAACAACAAATTGTAGTTGGTATTGTTTTTGATCCTGTAAAGAAAGTGTTTGCAATGATAGAAAGGAAAGGAGATTCTACTATGGTGGAATTCCCCGGCGGCAAGCAAGAAATTGGAGAAACACAGGTCGACACTTTGAGAAGAGAATTAAAAGAAGAAACGGGTTTTACCTTTTCAAGTTTTCAGTGGTTAAAACCACATATAAGTAGCACAAAAAAAATAGAAGCGGCCCTTTGTTTGTTAGATAATAAAATTTCGGATCCAGAAACTCCGGTTCACTGGACAATTAATCCGAAAGAATTAACAAATAATGGGTACCGTCTACAAGAATGTGCAACCTATTTTTACGAACAAGCCAAGGTACTTATAGAAACACAAATTTAATAAATTATTATTTTTTGTCAATACCACATTTTAACCATTCATAATATCAGCTTCTTGATATATTTAAGATTTCACACGTTCGCTTGATACTCAGCCCGCCACGTTTATTCTTTGCCAAGGTGTATTTTACTTGTAGTCTTTCGCAAAATACACCGCCGCTTTTTTAAGAATTCGTTTTCCAATTTTAACTGCTTATTTTCTCTGAGTATTCTTGATATTTCCGGATCTGCGGGCTTTTGCTTCCCGCTTTCGGGCATGAAATCTTTCGGGTCTCCACGATACTTTTTTAACCAATCGTATACCGTTGCCTCCCGTATGTTCAGTTCTTTCGCAGCCTCTGATGCTGTTAGCTTTTTAATAATATTTGTTATATGTACGCTAGCTTTACTTCTCTTTTTACCATTACAGGTTTTTTCATCATTTTCGACACTCTTTAAGATTTTATTATATATTTTCAATCTTTTTAGTGCCAATTTCTATTTTAGTACATCAATAAAGGGTATGAAACTCTTTATAGCATTTCCATTTTATTTTGATCGATATTTACTATATTGTTATTTGTGCTATATTAAATTTGTTTTGCTACACTAGTGCTCAAAAGAAATAGCATCATAGCTTTCAGCAAGCTTTTTAATCTCAGCATCGCTTAGCTTTTCAAAATTGTATTTATTTTCTTCACCTCTTAAAGAATGCCATTGCCTGATTTCATATACTTTTGGATGGTATTCTTGAACAAATGTCCCATATGTTTCAAATTCGCTAAACCCGCTGTGCCGAAGGTCCGCAGGGTTTATTGAATTAATTATTTTTTCGTACCAGGTGTCGCCGTCAATATTTTTATTATCTTGTATCTTATCTATTAAATCACTCATTAAATATGTTTTTATCAGCATGTGTTCAGAAATAAAAGAAAAATCATATTTTTTGCCAAGATTGGGGAAAATTTTCTTCATTGTAGCGAAATACGGTTCATGATATTCTGTTTTGACATCAAAGAAAGGCTTACCGTTAGAATCATTAAACATGTCAATGTTTTTTAAGGGAATCGTATCACTATCCCAAATCAAATAGTATTCATCTTTACAAATCTTACAGTATTGCATTTTTAAAAATTGTTGCACATACCATCCACTACGATGAGAAGATTTTGGGTCAATTTTAGTCATTAATTTTCTCACTTTATTTACATCTATAAGATCATTTTCATTTATAAAGCTTAACTCTACACCAAGTAGCGGCGAGGCATCTTTTGCTAATTTTTCAACCTCTTCATTACCGATAAATACTACTTTATTTATAAAATTTAGATGCTGTTTGCAAAACTTGAAATTAGTAGTTAATTTATTAAAATCTCTGGCAATTGTTGGTACAAGTAAACACATTTTTTTAGATTCAGAGGGAGAGCTTGTCACTTGCTTAGCGTGATCGCCATCTCTTGAAAAATTATTAAAATACCAAAAAAATATAACACTGACAAAAAAAATACCGAACATCAGCCATAAAGTTTTTTTCATATAAAATCCTCCTTATTTTTCTTACCATCTAACAAATAAAAATCTTATAAAATCAATAAACCAATGAAATACTATAGCAGTCTGTAAATTTTTATTTTTTACCAACCATGCCATCGGAAAACCAAAAAGTATAGAAGTGAATGCAAGAATAAACAGTGCCATCGACGGGTTTTCAATAAATATAGTTGGCAAATGAATTAAGCAATGTGGTACTACAAGTAAGAAATAAACTAGTATTTTTGTGCTCTTCTTTTCGTCTATTTTTCCTTTGAATAAAGCAGTCGCAAACGCTAACAAAAAGAAATGAAAAATAATTTCTTCGGATATTCCTGGTGCAAGTGCGCTCCACGCACAGGGAATAATTCTAGATATTTTTAAAGGGTATGTCTGTCCGTTTGAAAAGTAGATAGCAAGATTATTAATTACTGCAAACGGAATAGCGTACAGTACCCCTAATCCAAACGATTTTAAAATTTTTTTAAAACCTATATTAAAAGTTTTATTTTGTTGGCTATAAAATCTAAATATTTGACAAGCCGAATAATATGCAACAGCTGTTACAACTGCGGAAATATAACCATAACCCACAGAGTTTGCAAAGTAAACAGTCGTTCCCAAAACTACGGCTGTGCTTAAATCTCGTAAACTTAATTTTCTTATTTTAAAAATATAATAAACAGCCGATACACAAATCAAAAGTTCACACCAATGCCACACTCGATTGTTTATATTATAAAAATCAAATAGTAAACTTTTTTCGCTTGGCAAAATAAAATTAAAAGCAAACATTCCAGCGAAAACAACAAATGCAGCCATAATCATTAAATAAGGTTTTAAGTTTCTTTCAAGTTTCATACTACCTTCGAGCATACTCCAATATTATCCGGTGGATAATCTCCTTTAAAATATTTGCCGTCATATTTTGAATAATTTTTTGCTCCTTCTAAAATATAAGTATAATCATCTATTTTGTACTGCTTTTTACAAAAGTTATACTAAAATCTTCTGATGATGCATAGAGCTTTTAATCGGAATTATTTTAAAATAAAAAGTTAAGTAAGCTCCTGAACTTAAAAAAGCTAAAATTATGAAAATCAAGGTAGTTTTATTAAAAAATCTTTTTTAAATGTCACTTAAAATCCTCTTATTTAAATTACTTCTGATAGAATAAATACATCCCAGCGTAAACGCATTTAATAGCTGGGTTTTTTATATTATATCATACAATAATGCATTCAAAGTGTTATTATCTTAAATATAACATTTACTTGCTCATCATAAGACATAGCTTATCTAAATCAATTCAATAAATTTATGTAAATATAAAAGCCACATCCTTTAAAAGAGTGGCTTTTAATTTCATTGCTGAAAAGTTTTTTTTGCCTCTTCGATTTTTTGGGATTCTGCCATTTCTATTGGATACCAATCTTTCTCTTCCATTAATTTAAATATCTCCATTTGAATCTCGTGTTCTTGACCTAGTATTTCCATGAAATCATCATGAAGTTCTTTCATTTTAGATTCAAGAGCAAATTTGTTATAAAGTTCTGTGGCATATTTTTGAGATGTTAAAATGTCTCCAGCAATTTGCTGATCTCCAAACGTTGAATTACTAGCCATAATTTCACTCCTTACTTTAAATACGAGAATATAGTGTCATAATGTTTTTGATGACGCGAAGCAAAATCTTTACATTTCTCCCTTACTTCCGGGTCTTTACTAACTTCTGAATAAAAATTGTACTTACTGATAAGTAACTTTTCAGCAGTTAACTCTTCTTTTATAAAAGCTAGTTCTTTACAAGTGAGTTCTGACATTTTTAACACTTCCTTTCAAAAATATTATTGGTAATAATTTCTATTTTATTCACATAAAATATTAAATTTGTAGTTTTATCTTATATTTTCAAATACTAAAGCTAACTGACTAAAGCAGTAAGTGATTTGATTGCCGCAATTTATTTTTTGAGCTTTTTAATCAAATCTTTTCTACGTAATTTTTTTGTTTCATAAACATTCTTCAACAAATTTTTGCTGCTAATTTTTAATTTATTTCTTGCCTCTAACGTGCTATAATTAATCGGTTAGAGGTGAAACATGTGAGAATATTGGGAATAGACCCAGGATATGCGACAGTGGGGTACGGAGTAATAGAATTTAAAAACGGAAGATATATATCCATAAATCACGGGGCAATACTTACAAGCCCGAAATGTAATTTTTCAAATAGGCTTGAGATAATATTTAACAAAATATCGGAGATTTTAAATGAATATAAACCTGAAGTAAGTGCAGTTGAAAAGCTTTATTTCCAAAGCAATCATAAAACGGCAATAGATGTCGCACAAGCGCGAGGAGTAACGTTACTCGCCATTCAAAAGTATAATGTTCCAATTTATGAATATACGCCATTACAAGTAAAAACCTCGGTGACAGGTTATGGTAAGGCGCAGAAAAATCAGATGATGATGATGACGCAAAAGCTTCTCAAACTCAGCGAACTCCCGAAACCTGATGATACAGCAGATGCTTTAGCTATTGCAATATGTCACGCTAACTCAAGCGGATACCACTACATAAACCAGCATTTTTTAAGAGCTTAATGCTTGCGTGAAAAAATAGAACAAAAACTATTTTAATTAGGAAGTGAACAAAGTTGATTTACAGCCTTCAGGGTGTTCTTTTGCTAATCGAAAGCAATTTTTTAGTAATACAGTGTAGCGGAGTTGGATATAAATGTCTAACGTCTTTATATACAGCGGGGCAGTTCCAAGATAAAATTGGAAAAGAAGTTATTGTTTATACTTACATGAATGTAAGGCAAGATGCAGTAGACCTTTTTGGATTTTCAAGTTTAAATGAACTCAGTTGCTTTAAGCTTTTAACCTCCGTTTCCGGAGTGGGCCCAAAAGCAGCACTTGCGATTTTATCGGAGTTTACTGCTGAAAAAGTAGCTGCGTTAGTTTCGTCAGGTGATAGCAAAAGTTTAACGTCAGCTTCGGGAGTGGGCGCTAAAACTGCGCAAAGGATAGTTTTGGAACTTAAAGACAAACTTTCGAGTGCCACCATCATCGGTGCTTCGCTCGTTTCAGGAACTGTTATGCCACATGTTGCTAAAAATATTTCTGAGGCTGCTAAAGCTCTGGAAGTTCTCGGGTACGCAGCAGCTGAAGTAATACCCGTTTTAGCCAAATGCGATGAAAATCTCGCTATTGAGGAATTAATAAGAATAGCTTTAAAATCCATGAGTAAAGGGGTGTAAAAAATGAGCTCAGAAAATAACACCAGAATCTTAAGTCCATCAGAAACGCTTGATGATAACGAAAGCGATAATCCTTTACGCCCGAAAACCTTAAAAGAATATATCGGTCAAGAAAAAGTAAAAGAAAATCTTTCAGTATTCATAGAAGCCGCAAAAATTCGGGGAGAATCTCTTGATCATGTTCTTTTATATGGCCCTCCGGGTCTCGGAAAGACTACGCTTTCAATGATTATTGCCAATGAACTTGGAGTAAATGTTAGAATAACTTCAGGTCCTGCAATTGAAAAACCGGGGGATTTAGCTGCACTTTTAACTAACCTCTCACCGGGAGATGTACTTTTCATTGATGAAATACATAGACTTTCGCGCAGTGTTGAGGAAATCCTTTATCCTGCAATGGAAGATTTTGCAATAGACATTGTAACTGGGAAAGGACAAATGGCAACTTCATATCATCTGCCGCTTCCGAAATTTACATTAATCGGCGCAACAACAAGGGCAGGGCAGCTCACTGCTCCGCTACGCGACCGATTTGGAGTGGTTTTACGGCTCGAAATGTACACATCTGAAGAACTCTCAAAAATCATAAAAAGAAGCGCTTCTATTTTGAAAATAAAAATAAGCGAAGAAGGCGCGCTTGAAATTGCGTCGCGCTCAAGGGGTACGCCTCGCATCGCAAACAGGCTTTTAAAAAGAGTTCGCGATTTTGCGGAGGTTTTAAATGATGGCGAAATAAACTATGAAGTTGCAAAAAAAGCTTTAAATAAACTTGAAATAGATGAACTTGGACTGGACGCCAATGACAGACGCCTTTTAGAAACAATGATAACATTTTATGGTGGAGGTCCTGTTGGGCTGGAAACTCTAGCAGCGGCAATCGGTGAAGAAGCAATTACAATTGAAGATGTTTATGAGCCATTTCTTATGCAAACAGGGTTTTTGAGCCGTACGCCAAGGGGAAGATGTGTGACGGCGTCAGCATACCTTCATTTGGGGTACAAAAACCCGATTCAAAACGAGCAGTGTACCTTCTAAAATCAAAACGTAAACTAAATTCGGAGGATTATTTTTATATGGCAAAACTTTTTGGAACGGACGGAATAAGAGGAATTGCAAACAGTGAGCTTACCTGTGAACTTGCGCTGAAGGTAGGCAAAGCAGTGGCGCAGGTACTTGCGGGGAGCTATGATCACACTCCGAAAATATTAATCGGCAAAGATACACGTATATCTTCAGATATGATAGAATGTGCTTTGCTTTCCGGAATATGTTCCGTTGGTGCGGCGGGAATTTCACTTGGAATTGTTCCAACGCCAGCAGTTGCTTATCTTGTTAAAAAATACGGCGCAGATGCCGGGATAATGATTTCCGCGTCCCACAATTCTTATGAATTTAACGGCATAAAAATTTTTGATAAAAACGGCTATAAATTATCTGATAGTATTGAGGAACAAATAGAAACAATAATTCTTGATAGCAGTTATTCTTTCCCTTTACTTGCAGGAAAAAGCATAGGGAAAATTATCCATAATGACAATGCTGCGCGTGATTATATAAATAATATAAAAAGTGCTGTAAGCATCCCCAAAAACAAAAATTTTAAAATTGCTGTAGACTGTGCAAATGGTTCCACATCAGCTACTGCAGAAATTCTATTTAAAGAGCTTGGATTAAACGTTAATATAATTTTTGACAAACCTAATGGATTCAATATCAATGAAAATTGCGGATCTACAAGCCTTGGGTGTTTATCAAATTTTGTTATTAAAAATAACTGCAATTTGGGAATTGCATTTGACGGAGATGCTGATAGATGTCTTTTTGTAGATGAAGAAGGCAAAATAATTGATGGTGATTCAATTCTCGGAATTTGTGCAGATTTTATGAAAAAAGAAGGCGCTTTAAAAAATAATACGCTTGTCGGAACGATAATGTCTAATTTTGGGCTTAAAAAGTTTTGTGAAAAAAACAATATAAATTTTTGCGAAACAAAAGTTGGGGATAAATATGTTTTGGAAAAAATGTTAGAAGGTGGTTATAATATTGGTGGAGAGCAATCCGGTCACGTAATTTTTCTTGACTTTTCAACAACTGGTGACGGACAGCTTACTGCCGTTCAGCTTTTGTCGGTACTTTTAAAATCAAAGGTGAAAGCTTCAGAACTCGCCAGCATTATTAAAAAATATCCTCAAAAATCGATTACTATTGAGATTCAGTCAAATCAAAAAGGTGTTATTGCAAAAGATAAAAATGTAAATAAGCAAATCGAAGTTATTCAGCGAGAGCTTGAAAACAAAGGGAAAATAGTTGTTCGTGAGTCCGGGACTGAGCCAAAAATTCGCATAATGGTAGAATGTGAAGATAAGAATAAACTCAATGAAATTATTGAGAATGCATGTAAAATCGTGAATGAAAGTTTAAATTTAAGAAAGGTTAAAACTAAATAACAGTTTAATATGAGATATACTACTTGGAAAGATTACGAATTAATAGATACTTCAAGCGGCGAAAGGCTTGAACGCTGGGGCGACATAATTTTAATCCGCCCTGACCCGCAAGTTATTTGGAATACTGAAAAAAAAGATAGCAAATGGCGTATGGCTGATGCTGTTTACCATCGCTCACGTACTGGTGGCGGGCACTGGGAAATAAAAAATAAAATAAAAGAGCAATGGGAAATATCTTATAATAATTTGAAATTCAGCATCAAAATGATGAATTTTAAACACATGGGTGTTTTCCCCGAACAAGCAGTAAACTGGGATTTATTCCAAAAAATAATTTTAAATGAAAATAATCAAATGAACATTTTAAATCTTTTTGCTTACACAGGTGGAGCTACTTTAGCGTGCGCTAAAGCTGGCGCAAAAGTTTGCCATGTGGATGCTTCAAGAGGGATGGTAACTTCAGGGCGCGAAAATGCTGCAAAATCAAATTTAGCGAATGCGCTGATTCGGTGGATAGTGGATGACTGCGAAAAATTCGTTGCGCGTGAGATAAAACGCGGTAATAAATATGATGGAATAATTATGGACCCACCATCTTATGGGAGGGGCCCAAAAGGTGAAACGTGGAAAATCGAAGAAAATCTTTATTCTTTTATACTTCTTTGTGAAAAATTGCTTTCTGATGATGCAAAATTTTTTGTTATCAACTCTTATTCCACAGGGCTTTCGCCGGCAGTTATGGGGTATCTTTTATCAAAAGTTATAAAAGAAAAGCGCGGCGGATTTGTAACTTCAGATGAAGTCGGAATACCGGTTTCGTCTTCGAATCTTGTAATGCCCGCAGGTGCCACTGCAATTTGGAGCAATAAATTATTATTTCAATAAGAAGGTGTATTTAAAATAAGTAAAATAGTCGAATTTATAAACGCATCTTACAAATACCAAAATATGTGGAACGGTTTAAGTGAAACTGCTTTTAAAAATATAAATCTTTCCATAAACCAAGGGGAATTCATTGCTTTACTTGGCCCTAACGGATGCGGTAAATCCACACTTGCAAAGCATTTTAATGGACTTTTGCTTCCAACATACGGCGATGTTTTTGTTAATGGAATTAATACCAAAAATGAAGAAAAATATTTTGACCTAAAGCAAAAAGTTGGGATGATATTCCAAAATCCTGATAACCAAATAGTCGCGTCAGTTGTGGAAGAAGAAATTGCGTTCGGACTTGAAAATATTGCAATAGAGCGAAATGAGATGAAAAAGAGGATAAAAGAATCGTTGAAAATTGTGGGTTTACCAGGGTTCGAAAAAAAAGCGATTTACAGCCTTTCGGGTGGGCAAAAACAGCTCCTTGCAATTGCTAGTGTGCTTGCAATGAAACCGGAAATTCTGGTTCTTGATGAACCGACCTCAATGTTAAGCCCAGAAAGCCGAAAAGGCATAATAAATGTAATTTTAAATCTTAACAAAAAAGATAACATGACCATCCTGCTCGTAACACATTTTATTGAAGAAGCGCTTCTCGCTGATAAAGCTATAATTATGGATAGCGGTGAAATAGTATCATATGCAAAACCTGAGGAAATATTTTCTGACGCTGAGTTTATTAAATCCAAGAATTTTAACCTTTTAGAATCCACACAAATTCTTTATTTTTTAAAAGAAAACGGTTATGATGTTACATTGAAGGTTTTTGATGATGAACCTTGCGCAAATGAAATTATAAAATTACTGGAGAACCACAGATGATTCAAGCAAAAAATCTTTACTATAAATATAGTTCCGACATCAAAATCTCTACAAATGCTGTAGAAAATATAAGTTTATCAATAAATAATGGCGAAATACTCGGCATAATAGGTAAAACAGGTTCAGGAAAATCAACGCTTGTTCAGATGCTGTGCGGCCTTCTTCGTCCGTCAAGCGGGGAAATAATTTTAGATAGCAAAAATATACACGTAGATTTTAAAAATATGAAAGATGTTTACTTCAAAATAGGGATGGTGTTTCAGTACCCTGAGGAACAGCTTTTTAGTAAGACTGTGTTTGAAGATATTGCTTTTGGTCTTAAAAATAAAGGTGTTTCAGAAACTGAGCTTAAAAACAGAGTTTTAGAAGCTGCAGAGTTTGTCGGTCTTAACGAAAACTTGTTAAGCCGTTCTCCCATTGAACTTTCCGGAGGCGAAAAAAGACGATGCGCAATCGCTGGAATTATTGCAATGAAACCCGAAGTTTTAATATTGGATGAACCAACATCTGGCTTGGATGCCGCTGGCGGAAAAAATTTAATAAACTCCATTCTTAAGTACCATGAAAAAGAAAATAATATTATAATTTTTATATCTCACATTATGGAGGACATTGCAAAAATTGCTGACAAAGTTTTGGTAATGGACAAGGGTCACCAAATATTTTTTGATACTCCCGAAAATGTTTTTAGCAATGCCGAAAAATTAAAAGCTATAGGTCTTGACGTTCCGCAAACAGCAAAAATTATATCTCTTATAAATAAAAAAGGTTATAATATAGGAAGAAATATAATTACTCCTGAAAAAGCAGGGCATGAAATTTTAAAGCTTCTTCATTTGGCGGTGTTTAAAGTTTGATAAAAAATATGGCGCTTGGCAAATATTTACCTGGTGATTCTGCGATACATAAATTAGATCCACGAATAAAACTCTTAACCTCTGCACTTTTTTTTAGCCTGATGTTTTGGGTGCGAAGTTACGCAGCACTTACCATAATTTTAATTTTTATTATTTCATCTGCTGCATTATCTTCTGTGCCTTTAAAAAATTATATAAAGCAAAGTAAATCAATTATACTTGTATCGCTTTTTACAACTCTCATAAATCTTTTTTTTGAAGCAGAAACACATTTTTTGAAGTCAGGTAGCTTTTCCATTACTCCTATAAATTTAAAAAACAGTATAATTGTTTTCATACGTTTACTGTCGCTCATTTTAATGAGTTCGCTAACAATATTCACAACATCACCAGGCGATATTTCTTGCGCTCTTGAAAGCCTTCTTAGCCCTTTAAAATACATCGGTGTTAATGTGCAGGAGATAGCGACCACAGTTACAATATCGCTCCGGTTTATTCCAACTTTATTCGAAGAAGCGAATAAAATAGCAACTGCGCAGCGCGCGCGGGGAGCTGATTTTAAAAGCAAAAATATAATTAAAAAAATCAAAGCGTTTTCGGCTGTAGTGATTCCGCTTTTTATATCCTCATTTAAAAAAGCAAGCGATTTAGCGATGGCTATGGAATCCAGATGCTATGATAATTCACGAAAGCGCACAAAATTTAGAGAGCTTCAAATACATTCTATTGATATAATGGCGATAGTAATTATTACATTAGTCTTTTCAGGAGTCGTTTTATGCAGCGTGATGATCGAAATTTAAATATGGTCAGAAATATTCTGGTGACGCTTTCTTACGATGGAAGCAACTATCACGGATGGCAAGTGCAAAAAAATGCACTGAGCGTTCAGGAAGTTTTTCAAAATTCACTTGAAAAAGTAATAAAAGAAAAAGTAGATATTAAGGGTTGTAGTCGAACTGATACAGGCGTTCACGCAAATATGTACACTGTAAGTTTTCAAACGCACAGTAAAATAAACCCAGATAATTTAATTTTTGCTTTAAATAGATTTTTACCTAACGATATAGTTGTATCAAGCTGTAAAAAAGTTCCAATGGATTTCCATGCTCGTTACTCAAGCATAGGGAAGGAGTATGTTTATAAAATATGGAATCACAAAATAAGGAACCCGTTTTTAAATAAACGCGTGCTTCATTATTGGTATCCATTAGATGTAGATATTTTAAATGAAGCAGCGAGCTTATTAGTAGGCACTCATGACTTTACCTCATTTGCTACACTTGACAAACGGGAAACTAAAAATATGATTAGAACTGTAGAATATTTCAATGTGCATAAAAATGACAGTATGATTGAAATGAAAGTAATGGCTGATGGATTTCTTTACAATATGGTTCGTATAATGGTCGGCACACTTTTAAGAGTTTCGCAGGAGAAAATAAAAAAAGAGGATATATCATACATAATAAAATCAAAAAACCGAAAAAATGCAGGTCCGACAGCTCCGGCGCATGGACTTTATTTGAATAGAGTATTTTATGAAAATTTTTAATGGTATTAAAAAATTAATCTGTAAAAACGATGAACAAAAAAAATTATTTGATGATATTAAAACTGTAATTTTAGTTTTGTTTTGTAGTTTTTTATTTTTGTTTTTGTGGGTAAATAGGGTCAAACTTTCTCCTGATAATGTTCTTTTATGGATCGAAGGTAAAGCAAAATCAGCACTTTTTGGACCAGGCTACCCGTGCAAAATAGAAGGCGATAAAACATATGCTGAAAATTTCAAATTTTCAGATGGCAATCTTTTTATACTTAGTGATACAGCGTTTACTATACTCAATAGTTCCGCAAAAATAGTTCGGGAAGACAAGCATAATTTTGGTCATCCGTGCCTTAAGCTCGGTAGTACAAGAGGGATAATTTATGATCGCGGCGGCAAAAATTTTAAAATCGAAAGCTGTGCAAAAAATATTAGTTCAGGAACAACCGAAAAAGATATTATTGGCTGTGCAATTTCAGATAATGGAATTTATGCAATAGCTCAGCGCTCTTTAGATTACCTCGCAGAGCTGATAATATTTAATACAAATAACAAAGAAAAGTACAAATATTCATTTTCCGAATGTTATATTTCTGATGTTTCCCTGAATTCAGCAGGGACTGAGTGTGCGGCGTGCGGAATGTCCGCAGATAACGGTAACATAAATTCTCTTGTTTATATTTTCGATTTTAAATCCGAAACTCCAAAATCTCAGTTTAAATTAAATAACAATATGATTATACGCCTAGAATATATGGCAAATGGAAATATTTTAGCCATTGGTGATAAATATATGGCTTTTATAAATTTAAAATCAAAAATGATTAAAAATTTTCCGTATGATAATAAAATATTAAAATTTTATGATTTTAATAAAGATTATGGTATTTGCTGCTGTTTTTCACAATCTTTAACTGAAATAAATGGCGATGAGATAATAAATTTGGATACAAACGGAAAAGAACTATTTTGCACTCAAACTCACGAAAATATAAGCAGTTTATCGCGCCGAAAAAATAGAACTGTGTGCTTAACTAAAAATAAAATAATTTCTTATGGTGCAACCGGACGTAATGAAAGAAGTGTAGACATTCAAAACCATCCTCAAAAAATTCTTCTTGCCCCACATTCTTACATATATTCTCTTAGCGGTAATGCCATCGAAAAATGGTCTATATAACCAGAGAAGTTATGAATAAGAGGGAATCTCCATAAATTTGACTAAATTCTTTAATTTTTCAACCGATCTTCAAGTGCTTTTAATTCTTGCTCTAATTTTTCAGGTAAGTCACTGCCAAATATTTTATAAAAACTTTTAATATTTTCGGTTTCTTTGAACCAGATATTTTTATCTATCTTTAAAAGTTCATTGAGTGTTTCTTCTGAAATATCAGTGCCTGTTAAATTGATGTCTTTTTTTAGAGGTATATATCCAACTGGTGTTTTTTCAGCCTCTACACTGTTTTCGCAGCGTTTTATAATCCAGTCGAGTACGCGCAAATTATCCGCAAATCCCGGCCA
>JAEWWM010000052.1 GCA_023458915.1 Bacillota bacterium | reverse complement strand
TTTAAAAAATGGCTTTCAAAGCATAAAACCAAAGCAATTGTGGGGGGCTCAGGAGCGGCTTTTATCATTGCCATCGGTGGGGCTTTCTTGGCTAAAGAATTATCAAAGTCGCCATCAGAAAAAATATTACATGAAATCCCGTTTGACTTGAAATTCGGCGAAAATACGCAGTACATACAAATAGAAGACAAGCTTTTAAATTTTGTTCGCAATTTGTGGAAGAAATTTTGGGAAACCTACAATAAATCAACTGATAATAATTTGAGGATTAGTGCAGTTAGAAATATTTATTTTAATGCTATCGGTAATAATATGGTTAATGGCGAAATTGACGAAGATGGTTATCATTATAATTATAATAATAACCGCACTGATGATATCTGGAATACTGCAATGGATAATGCTAACAACGATGATAAAAATTGGATTGAAAATTTTTCCAACGTTTGGGATAAGAATAATAAATATATCAAAGGCAAAGGTAAGTCATATTTTGTAGATTTGATAAGTACACTGGAACTTTATACTAATTGGTTTGAGAAAGAAACTACAAATGCAACTATTCTGCCGTTGATACCTAGTAATAAGGAAACATCAGATTATTCTCCATTCACAGTAGAGTGGTCGGCGGAATTAATGAATCCAGGTTTATTGTCGCAGCTGGAGAAAGCGTTAATAAATTTTTCGGACGCCATTAATAACACTGGATTACTCTCTGATGAAAATTATGCGAAGCAGCTACGTAATATTCATAATATTAAAAACGCTTTAGGTGAAGATCGAATGAGCATTTGGTCGAATGCTATAGAAGCCAGAAATCAATGTGACTCCACTGATGTTAATGGGGCTCCGGTAGTTTTTGTCAATGCTTTTATAAAAGGCATTAATGATGCGAAGCCTAGTTTTACTGACAAGCAAATTATTAACCTTACTAATGTTGTGAATTATCAGATCGATATAATAAATAATAATGATGAAGTTAAAGCTGCTTATGCAGCTTGGGAAAATCAGCATAAAAGCGAAGCATCCTCTTCATCATCGATAACATAAAAATTTGAGCAAAAAATTAGTCTAAATTTTAAATATTATTAAGCATAGAAATATAAACGAAAAATTTTTGAAACTTGCTGAAAAAATATTTAAAAACGAAGAATTATTAAACAAGCCTAGACTTTTAATGAATTTTAAAATATAATTAAAGCTACATAAAAAATATTTTTAATTTCAATAAAGAAAGGATTTTAAAATTCCATGAAAGATCAGCACAAAAAGTTAAAATCAATTGTTGGTGAAATTCCTAATTCTAGCAAAAAAGTTTTGTCAGTTGCACTTTCAGTATTAATAGGAATTTTTGCTATGCCGCTTTCAAATGCATATGCTATGAAGCGTAAAGCATTGGCACCACTACCGGTAAAGCGTACAAAAATTGAAGAAGGAACGACACCGTCTTCAAACTTAAACTTCTCAAATAATAATTTACCAAATGCATCATTAGACACCATTGATAACGAAAGTGGCATGGGCATAAATTCGCTAAACAACAATGCAAGCACATCAACATCAAATAATAGCTCGAGTTCTTCCAGTTCCAGTTCTAGCTCAAGTTCTAGTTCTACGACTTTGAATTTTAATGACATAATTAATCAATTGCCAAACGACTGGACATTGGGTAATGAGAAATATAAGAAAAATACTACAGTTCAACAAATAGAAGCCCGGATATTATATAAGTTATGTCATAAATGGAAAGCCATGATGGACGCCGAGGGTACCGCTGAGAATGATGCCAAAAATGCCGCCCGTTATTTTACCGACGATATTACCGATAGTGCCGATATATATGACGCCTTGAGTGCCGCCAAGACTGCCGCCTATAATGCTGTCGTCGTGAATGCCTTCCATAATGCTGCCGAGAAGAATTCTGTCTGGGAGGTCTACCGTATTGCCTTCTGGTATGGCGCTTGGAAGGAAGGCGGTAAAGCTTATAAATTTATTGTTGAAGCTGCTAAAGGTAATAAAAAAATCACAACTAAGGATGGAACTAAAATTTTAATTGGCAGTAAAGAATATTTTATAAATCTAATGAAAGTTTTAGATAAGCACACTAAAATACTGAATAATGTAGTGAAAAATGCATTTTAAAAATAAATCTGGTCTTAAAAGTACCCATACTTTTTTAAAAAAGTATGGGCATAATTTTAGAATATCCCTGATATCTCGCCTGCGTTATCAATATCTATTTTTTCTGCAGCGGGATATTTCGGAAGGCCTGGCATTTTCATAATATTCCCAGTAAGAGCAACTATAAATCCTGCGCCGTTTGATAAAGTTAAATCTCTCACAGTAATGCTGAAATTCTTAGGTGCACCAAGTTTCTTGGCGTCGTCCGAAAGTGAATACTGAGTTTTGGCTATGCACACAGGCAAATCGCTTTTACCAAGCTTTTCAATTTCTTTAAGGGATTTTTCAGCTTCGGCGGTATACGCAACATCATTTGCTCTATATATTTCATTTGCAATTTTGAATATTTTTTCTTTAATACTCATTTTATCAGGATACAAAACCGAAAATTCAGACTCTTTTTCGCACGCTTTGCAAACTTTCTCGGCGAGATTTATGCCACCACTTCCGCCTTCTGCGAAAATTTTAGATACTGTAAATTCTGCACTCATGTTTTTGCAATATTTTTCGATTTCATTTATTTCATTTTCCGTATCGGTTTCGAAATAATTGAGCGTAACTACTACAGGTACGCCGTATTTTTGCATATTTTCGATATGAACGTCTAAATTATCTATTCCGGATTTTAGTGCTTCTATGTCTTCATTTTTTAAATTTTCAAGTTTTGCACCACCGTTATATTTAAGTGCCCTGGTAGTAGCAACCAAAACTATGCAAGATGGTTTTAAATTGCCGACTCTGCATTTTATATCAAGGAACTTTTCAGCTCCCAGATCCGCACCAAAGCCCGCTTCAGTTATGCAATAATCACCAAGTTTTAGAGCGAGACGTGTAGCTCTTAGCGAATTGCAACCGTGAGCTATGTTCGCAAACGGCCCTCCATGCATAATCACGGGAGTTCCTTCGGTTGTTTGAACTAAATTCGGTTTTATAGCATCTTTTAAAAGAGTTGCCATTGCTCCGTGCACTTTGAGGTCTTTTGCATAAATGGGGGTTCCACTGTAATCATAAGCTATTAATATATTACCAAGTTTGTTTTTCAGATCTTCAAGATCTGAAGATAAACATAAAATCGCCATTATTTCTGTTGCAACTGTGATTATAAATCCGTCTTCACGCGGAACGCCATTAATTTTGCCACCTAGCCCTATAACTGTGTTTCTAAGCGCGCGATCATTCATATCTAGGCAGCGTTTTATCAAAACTCTGCGCGGGTCAATTCCGAGTTCGTTTCCCTGCTGCAGGTGATTATCAAGCACCGCGCACAAAAGATTATTTGCGGATGTTATAGCATGCATATCTCCTGTGAAGTGCAAATTTATGTCTTCCATCGGCAGAACCTGAGAATATCCACCGCCTGTAGCTCCGCCTTTAATTCCGAAAACAGGTCCAAGCGACGGCTCTCTTAGTGCAATTACCGCATTTTTATTAATTTTATGCATTGCTTGACCAAGGCCGATGGTAACCGTTGTTTTGCCTTCCCCTGCGGGAGTAGGGTTAATTGCCGTTACTAAAACAAGTTTACCATCAGAAGCATTTTTCAAACGCTCAAAAATTTTATCGCTAAATTTTGCTTTGTAGTTCCCATAAAGCTCGATTTCATCATCTTTAATCTCCAAATTTTTGGCGATTTGGGTTATTGACTTTATTTCTACTTGGTTTGCTATTTCAATGTCAGAAAGCACTTAAGAAAATCCTCCTAATTTAGTTTTATCAAACTTTTACACTTACGTTTTTTTCTATAAGTTTTTGAATTAGACCAAAGATATTTTTAAGAGAGTTTGATTTATCAAAATTTTCGCAGCTATATTTCATGGAATCTAGTTTCTCGGGACTCGAAAGCAAATTTTTAATAGTTTCGGTCACATTTTTGTCAGGATCAAGCTTTACCGCCATATTATTACTTACAAGAAAATCTGCGTTTTCTTCTTCTTGCCCAGGGATAGCGTCAAACAGCGCCATTGGAAGGTTACAAGCGAGTGCTTCACTGACCGTAAGACCGCCGGGTTTTGTAATGATTAAATCCGAAACTCGCATATATTTGTCCACTTCACGTGTAAAATAAACGACTTTTGTTTTTTTACTGTGTTTAATTTTTTCATTTTTATTTCGGATTTTAAATTTTTTAATAAATTTTAAATGCCTAAGCTGCGGCATTTTATCAGAAATTTTTGACAATATTTTTATTCTACGCCCGATTTCTTTGCCTTGAGCTAAATTTTCCATATTTTTATAAAGTTTTTGATTTTTGCCGGTTATTATTATTATCTGAAAATCCATTTCAATTGACTGAAGCTTACGGTATATTTCACCTACATTTGCAAAGCCTCCACTGCCTGCCATTATTAAAATTATCGGAATGCTGCTATCTAACCCAAGCTCGCGCATTGTTTCTTTTTTATTGCGTTTTTCAAAAAAGGCATCGTCGACAGGAATTCCAAAAGGATATATCTTATAAAGTGGCGCACCCATTTGTATCATAGTTGTAATCATGTCTTCATTTGCGACGACATATGCATCGACGCCGGAGCTTATCCATGTTCTGTGTGGAGCGTAGTCCGTCATTACACACATGAGGGGGATATTGATTTTGTCGTCAGACTTAAGTTTGGAAATCATCTCAGTAGCGAACGGATGGGTGGTTATTATAAGATCCGGTTCGTAACTGTCTATTAATGGAAGAAGCTTTTTGCTGATTAATTTATTTGTGCCAAAAACCAAGCGGTTAACTGCTTCATTGTTTGAAGATTTATACATCATTTTCCAAATTGCGGGCTGTTTAGTCGCTAAATATTCATATATTTCTGTGACCGTTTTGTTAAGAAACGGGCTGATGTACTCAATTGCGTCAATTACGTCAGCATAAGCGCCGTTCGAGTTTAAATATTCTTTTATGGATTTTGCAGCGCTCATATGACCGCCACCCGTTGAGGCAGATAGTATTATAACTTTCACTCTCTCACCTCATAAGTCCTAAAATAGTTTTGTCGGTAAGGCGATACCCTCTTGCAAAATCGCCCGCCGGCATTCTTTTTTTGCCTTCAACCTGAACTTCCAAAAGTTCAAGGGAAGTATTGTTACCGCACCCGATTATTAAAGGGCTTGTCGAAACAATTTTTCCGGGATAGAGTGAGCGATGATTAGAAATTTTTGATTTATATATTTTAAAAAGCTTTCCGCGTAAAGTAGTATGTGCAATTGGCCAAGGATTAGTTCCTCTTATAAGATTATGAATTTCCTCCGCTGTCTTTTCCCAGTCAATGCTACCTGTATTTTTATCAAGAAGCGGTGAAAAGGTTGCTTCGCTATCATCTTGTTTTATTCTTTCAAGCGTACCGGATTCTAATTTTTTAAGGGTTTTTACAAGCAGTTCAGCACCAAGAGCAGAAAGCCTTCTTTTAAGTTTTTCTGAAGTTTCGTTATTATTTATAACAATTTTGCTTTGAAGAAGTATATCCCCGGTATCGAGCCCTTCATCAATAAACATTGTTGTTACACCTGTTACTTTATCACCATTTATAATGCTCCACTGAATCGGCGCCGCGCCGCGATATTTTGGCAAAAGTGAACCGTGAATATTAATGCATCCATATTTCGGGATTTCAAGTATATTTTTTGGAATAATTTTGCCATAAGCCACAACAATTATAAGATCAGGGTTTAAGCTTTTTACAAATTCTTCCACTTCTGGATTTTTAAGTTTTTCCGGTTGAAAAACTTTAACCTTATGGCCCTGCGCACAAATTTTTACGGCCGGCGGCGTTAGTATCATTTTTCTGCCCTGAGGTTTATCAGGTTTTGTGAAAACTGCGCAGACATCATAATCTTCTTTTATTAAACTTTCTAAAGATGGCACAGCAAATTCCGGTGTACCCATAAAAATAATTTTCAAACTTATTTTTCACCTCAGTAATTTTTGGAATAATTGCCTTGTATTGCTTAGAACATTTTCTTTCCTGCCATGTGACAGAAGGAAAAGCTAGAATAGTCATAGGTTTTTTTGTTTGTAATATTCTTCTAAAGTCAAATTGTTGTCATAAATATATTTTGCAAGTTTTTCTCCGACATACCTTATGTGCCAAGGTTCAAATTTCATTTCAGTAATACTTTCTTTGCCTTTAGGATATCTTAAAATAAACCCGAATTTATGCAAAATCGCATGTAGCCACGCAGTTTCTTTATTTATATTACCATTTTCATCAAGAGCTATGCCTGCCCATTTGCCATTTTTAAAAATATCACAGTCGAGTGCAAGTCCAATATTATGCTCGGAATAACCCGGATGGCATGCACTTTTTTCCGCGAATTCAAATCCATGTTTCCTTAAAAAATAATTGTACTTTTTCTCTTGCTGCTCAAACGATAAGTAACCGCTCGTAATATCAAGTACAATACTATTTTCACGCGCATAATCTTTAAGTTTTTTGAATTTTTCAGCTGTTTTCTTTTCAAGATATGTGGTCTTATCTTCAATTTCGAAAGTTTTATAAACTATCTCATTATTTTTAAGCGACTTAACTGACACCAAACTTGGCACTATAATATCACGATAATATTTTTCATCAATCTTATTCTTTTTATTTACCAAAATCTCGTAGTTCATTTCCATTTTTTAAACTCTCCTTTCAGCATATAGCGGGAACGAGAATTACAATTAATTTAATAATAGCGAATTTGTAAAACATTTTCAATATTTAGCCTTATATAGTATAATTGCAAATAAAATATAAACTATAAGAACTACGGGAGGAAATTATTTTGTTTAGCAAACTTGAAGCTACAGAAAAAAGATTTGACGAAATAAGCAAAGATTTATGTGACCCTCAAATAATATCGAACCAAAATAACTATAAATCACTAACTAAAGAGCTAAAAAATTTAACCCCTGTTGTTGAAAAATACAGGGAATATAAAAAAGCAAAAGAAAATTTAAAGGAAGCAAAAGAAATATTGGCAGAGAGCGGCTCAGACAAAGAACTTAAAGAAATTGCAGAATCTGAAATTGAAGACGCAAACAAAAAAATTGAAAAAGTATCGGAAGAGTTAAAAATTTTACTTCTTCCAAAAGACCCCAATGACGACCGTAATGTTATCATCGAAATCCGCGGAGGAGCCGGAGGAGAAGAAGCTGCGCTGTTTGCGGGTGTGCTCTTCAGGATGTACACCATGTATGCACAGGAACGCAGATGGAAAATAGAGGTTTTAAACTCAAATGAAACCGGGCTTGGTGGATTTAAAGAGATTAGTTTCATGATTTCAGGCGACGGAGCTTATTCAAGGTTTAAATTTGAAAGCGGAGTTCATAGAGTGCAGAGAGTTCCTGATACCGAAGCACAAGGCAGAGTCCATACTTCTACAGTAACTGTTGCCGTTCTTCCTGAGGCCGAAGACGTTGAAGTAGATATAAATCCTGTTGATTTGCAAATCGATACCTATAGAGCCGGCGGAGCAGGCGGGCAGCATGTTAACAAAACTGAATCGGCAATTAGAATTACGCATGTTCCTACCGGAATTGTGGTCGAGTGCCAAGATGAGCGAAGCCAGTATAAAAATAAAGATAAGGCAATGAAAGTTTTAAAATCCAGGCTTTTAGAGGCTGAAAGAGAAAAGCAAAGTGCAGCAGTTGCCGAAGAAAGGCGATCGCAAGTCGGAACGGGTGACAGATCAGAAAGAATAAGAACTTATAATTACCCCCAAAGCCGACTAACCGATCACCGCATAGGTTTAACGCTTTACCGCTTAGAAGACGTTTTAAACGGAAACCTTGATGAAATAATAGACGCCCTTATAACCGCAGACAGAGCATCTAAACTCGCAGGTGAAACCTCAATTTAACTTATAATAGCTTATTTTATTAATTTTTATCTTTTTTATTCAAAGCCTATTTTATTTACTTAAAATTTGATTTTCCTACAAAAACCGCCATGCAGGTTTTGACAAATATAGTCCATCTCTTTGTGTTAATTTTAAAGAACCAAAAGCCAAAGAGGTGGAAAAAGTATTTGTTTTAGAAGCTACCTGATATATTTTGAAATTTGCTCAAAAACTGATACTTAAAATTTTATGTACAAATACGAAAGACGAAAAAAGCTTTTTAAAATAGAGCCATATTCAATGAATTACGATGATATTCACGATGTAAATTGTAATGCATTTGCGGATACAAGCGAAAAATATTTTTATAATTTAGAAAAACGAAAAATGCACCTTGAAAAACCTGCTAATAAAAAAGCCGCGAGGTTTTATAAAAAAGAAAAAAGCAGCATAAATTTTTCACATGAGAAAACTCGAAGTAAAAAATTTTTTTCGAAAATTTTTCGGTTTATGTTTGCCTGCACTTTTTTGCTTGTTTTTTTGGTGGCGTTTTCTGTGGCAATGAGCTTTTTCGATAAAGATAAAGAGGTTTTAAGTTTTAAAAATTATGATGAAATAATCTGGCCGATTGTCATGCAAAATCCTCGCCCGTTTGATGAAAATCATCCACCTGATAACGAAACTATGATTAAAGCATCTATTTGGGATTTGGCAATGAGCCACAAAAATATAAGCAATGCGTGGAATGAAGATAATCTTCTTGTATTACCTGAAAGTGAAGTCAAAACTGCAGGCAAAAAGCTCTTTGGAAAAGAACTAAATTTAAGCAGACTGAAAGAAAAAAATTTCGAGTTTTATAAGTTTGACAGTGAAAAAAACGAATTTCTAATTGAACCCATAAGCGGTACTGAGGGCTTTTTGCCCCACACTGTAAATGCTCACCGCGACGGAGAAGATATTGTTTTAAAAGTAGGTTATGTTGCCCCGAAAAATCAGTTCAGCAAAAGCATGAACAAAGTTTTTGAAAATAAAGTTGAAAAATTTGCAAAATATAGGCTAAAAAAGAACATAGATACTGGAGAATTCTATGTTTCGTCAGTAACATGAGATTTTTTAAATTAAGAGTTAAATTAAAAGGTAGAAAATAACAAGTAAAAGTGGAAAATTTTCCTCATCATCCATTAAAAGAATAATAAGAACTATGAGAAGGCTTCTGTCTTGGTCTTTGAATATAACATCCACGAGGTTTGGAAGGCCGCTCATAATATTATTAAAAGGGTTAGGCTTTTTTGTATGCTGTGCAAAATTGTTATTTTCGTTCAGCAATAAATTTTTTACTGCCATTAAATTTTTAGAATTAGGTTTTTGTGTTCTTTTTTTTTGATTTTGATTAATATTATTTGGATTTTGAATTTTCCCAGGAGGCCTTCCCCTTCTTTTTTTAGGTGCTTCTTGGGATTTTATTGAATTTTTAGAGTTTTTTGAATTTTCGATTTTTGCTTTATTATTTTGCCTAGTTTGTAAGCTTTTTTGTTTTGAGGACGTACTTTTAGTGGGTTTGGAGCGCGCATACATTTCCATTACTCGTTTAATAGCTTCTTCCTGCATTTTTTTCATGTCTGCCGTATTAGTTCGTTTGTCTGCCATACATCACCTCAAAAACTGTAGGTACAACTGTTTTAATTTTTTCTCCAACATATATCGGGAAGAAAAAATCACAAAATAAGTGTTTTTAAAAAGCATTGCTAAATTTATACATATAAGTTTTTGCTTTTCCTCCGTCGTAGATGGAGAAAAAGTTCAGGATTTATTCTAAATCCGCACTCATCTTTTAAAAAAGCCCCTGATCTTTTAAAATTGGCAAAATTTGTATAATTTTTAAAATTTGGGAGGAATTGTCGAGTTTTTTTTGTCTCGGTTCTGAAAGCAGCGGCCTGAGAGCACATAAAAATCGTGAATATTTGTCGTCTTTTTTTAATGAAGACAAAAGTGGCGCGAATTTCAAAATTGTCTGCATCATTTCAAAAGGAAACTCGGAATCTTCCTCTGAAATTTCATTTAAATTCGGAGAATGATTTTCTTCCGAATATTCTGGTTCGGAAGAATCTTTTAGGCCGGAAAGCCCTTTTACCATATTCATTATTTCCGGGTTCCCCAGAAGTTCTGTTATTTTTCCGGCCAAATCCTCCATAAATTATTTTTCCCCCAACAGTTTTTTTAAAAGCTGCTGCGCTTTTGGAGTTGAAAGCAATTTGGACGCAGCTTCCTTATTTGAAAGTATTTTTTCAACTTCCTTGGCTTTTTCATTTCCTATATTTTTTAAAATATCTTTTATTTTTCCGCTTGCGGCTGCTTTTTTTAAGTTTTCAGGGTCGGTTCCAAGCTTTTGTGATGCCGTTTTCAGCATTTCATCTAAAGAAGTACCCGATTTGTTTTCGCTCATATTTATCACCTCCGGGGTAGCAAGGCAAGATTTAAAAGGCAAACTTAAGCAATTAGCTTAAATATTTATATGAAAATTTTTTAAATCATATGAGCTGTTTTTTTAAGTGGATTTTTTTACACGAAAATACAGATTTTGAGTTAACAGATTCAAAGTATCTCTGGCGATAGCAAGCTCTTCGTTTGTGGGGATTACAAAAACATCGATTTTAGAGTCAGGTGCTGAGATTCTACCCTCTTTTCCCAAAACCATATTTTTATTAATTTTTTTATCAATTTTAATACCCATAAACGCAAGGTTATCGCATACTTTTTCGCGGTGTATCCATTGATTTTCACCTATTCCGCCGGTAAAAACTATCATATCGCATCCTTGAAGCACAGCAGTGTAAGCACCTATAAATTTTGTTAGTTGATAAACTACCATTTCATGGGCAAGAGCAGCTCTTTTATTGCCTTCTTGCTCTGCTTTCGCAACTTCTCTATCGTCGCTGCTAACTCCTGACACACCTAAAAGCCCTGATTTTTTATTAAGTATATTATTCATTTCCTGAACATTAAGTGATTCTTTTTCTGCAACGTGAAGTATAACCGATGGATCTAAAGAACCCGAGCGC
The DNA here is from genome assembly GCA_023458915.1 of Bacillota bacterium. GTDB lineage: Bacteria > Bacillota > Clostridia > Oscillospirales > Acutalibacteraceae > UMGS1491. Next base: position 33,796 of record JAEWWM010000052.1, on the reverse strand, counting down.
GTACCCATCATAATTCCGCCAAGGGGAGTCAAACCCATACTTGTTTCCACGGCTTTGCCGTTATTAATCGCAGTTATAGAAGCGCCGTTTCCGAGGTGGCAGCTTATAATTTTAAGCTTAAAAAAATCTTTTCCGGCAACTTCACAGCATTTTTTGCCAACATATTTATGCGATGTGCCGTGAAAACCGTATTTACGTATATGATATTTTTCATAGTATTCATAAGGCACGGCAAAAATATAAGCTTTTTCAGGAATATCAGAATAAAAAGAAGTATCAAAAACAGCTACTTGTGGGATGCTTTCACCCAGCATTTCGCGGCACGCATTAATTCCGGAAACATGCGCAGGATTATGAAGCGGCGCAAGCGGAATAAGGCTTTCAATTTTTTTAATAGCGTCATCATTTATCAAAGCAGGGCCTTTAAAATATTCCCCTCCATGAACCACTCTATGCCCCACCGCATCAATTTCTTCAATACCACTAATAACTCCAAAATCTTTATCCATTAGCATATTTTTTATGTATTCAAAAGCTTTTTTGTGATCATTTATATCGATGATAATCTTATTTATTTTTTTGCCACTGTGCGATATTTGCCTAACTATACTTTCTTTAGCGCCAATTTCTTCGCATATACCTCTAGCAAGTACCTTTTCGTTCTTCATATCAATTAATTGATACTTAAGCGAAGAACTTCCGGAATTCAGAACTAATATGTTCATTTTTAAAAATCACTCCCTGAAACATGAATTTTTTAACTTACTTAACTTACCTAGTTATTTTGAATTTCAAGAAAATTTGTTCCTTTAAAGTTATTTTTCACCAAATAAATCTTTTAAAATTTCTTTAAGATTCATTTTTATATAACCGTCAGGGTCTTTCATAACGCTTGTTTCAGAAATTTTCCAACTCATTTGACTATCACCTCGATAATCTCCGGAGTTGCACTTGCAATTTGGAAATTTCGCATACCATTCAGGGTAATATTTTGCCATGTAGGTTTCAGCGAGTTTTACTGCTTCGCTTTCAAAACTTCCATTGTGATTTTGTGTACCTCTGATTTGCACACCAGGAGGCGCAGATTCAACTGTAACTATACTCCCATCTTCACATTGTCCTACAGCTATATAAACATGACTTTCGTGAGATTTATTACTTATACTGATAACATCACCTGGTTTTACACTGGTAACTTTTCCAAAATCTTTGTACTCTCCAAACTTATCTTCTTCTGAAAATATTTTTGCCATAGTTTTTGCTTTGCACACAAATCCTTGCTTTCCGTTTTCGGTATTTAAAGTGTTATAAACAGTCCAGCCAACGAAACCGGAACAATCTAGTCCTGCATTCACATATTCCGGCAGTGGTGTTATAGCAACACCATTTTCACTTATAGCATACTTGCAAAAATCATAGTCGGTTTTTTGTTTTTTATAAAATTCTTTCCACTCCTGATACACTCCAATTTTATCCGAGCCGTATGTTATATCACCCTTTTTGCTTTCATGCTTAAACCAACCGCCACCCCAAATATACATGGTTGAACCAACTGGCTGCACCGCAGTTGAAAGAAAATTTTTAACTGTGCAAAGCCCTGGAGTATAAGTTGGTATGCCTGCTCCAAAAACACTAACAGTGCAAAACGACATAAAAGCCATAATTAATAAAAACGCTTTTTGCAATTTAAATATAAGTTTTTTCAAATTGTTTAGCCTCCTTGCAATTTGCTAATTTTGAAACAGGAATTAAATCGTTTTTGAAAGTCACACCTTTAACAACTTTGCCATCTTTAACTTGAAAGTAAATTTTGCTTTTGAATTTTATACCATTTTCAGCAGTAATGTTTTCAAATAAACATGGTCTTATTTGTTTATATGTTTGCGCTATTTCCCCAATTTTCATTTCGAGAGTATTTAAATCAATGCTTTTAATTTCAGTAATCTCAAAAGGATTTTTTCTCTTCACAAATTGTGTGCTTGCGTTAACATACTTGCCTTCAAAAATTTTAGAATTTGGGAAATGCGATTTATTAACAGCTTCTATATAGTTAGTGCCTGTTAAAAGCCAAGTTACACCGAATGCAATATCCCAGCCGCTTTTATCATTAACAAGACTTTTATCATTAACAAGAACAGAAACCGAAAAACTTTCTTCCGGAACAATTAAGAAATGTGAAATCATGCCTTCAACAGATCCGGTATGTCCAATACCGCGATAATTTCCGTCTGTTCCCCAAAAACCATGGTGAATTGAAAATAATTCTTCCCCACTCGGGGTATATGATATTTCCAACATTTTCTGCAAAGTTTCATTGCTTTTAAAAAGTGGAGATTTTTCACCCTTTTTTGGCATTAATGCTACCGCAAATTTAGATAAATCATCTGCTGTACCAACAACTGAACCTGAAGCATAAAGCCAATCACCGCTATAAACCGGTGTAACATTAAACTTATCATTCTTAAATTCATAGCCAACAGCTTTATTTTGCATAACTTCCAAGATAGGTGCTCTTTCAGGATAACAAGTCTGCATTCCGCAAGGTTTGAAAATGTTTTTATTAACATATTCAAAGTACGGGATACCAGAGATTTTCTCAATTATCAAACCAGCTAAATTGGCACCGTAATTAGAATAAGCTTGAACTTCATTTGGTTCAAAACATTGAATGCCGCTGTAGCACCTATGAACTGCTTCCTCAAGTGAGCTGAAATCACAAGATTCACCTGACCCATCATTATATTGCCAGTATGCTTCAAATCCTGCGTTATGGTTCATCAAATTCAAAAATGTTACAGGTTCTTTCGAATTTATATGAAGTGGATAATTTTTGGGCAAATACTCACGTATGTCTTTATTTAAATCGAGTTTTCCTTGTTCTGCAAGTTGCATTGCAGAAATCCAAATAAATAATTTGCTCACAGAAGCATAGTTGAATGAAGTTTTTTCATTTACAGGTAATTTTTTTTCACGATTAGATAATCCATAACCTTTAGAAAAAATTGTTTCTCCATTTTTGGTAACTGAAATTTGTGCGCCTGAAATGTTTTTACCAATATATTTATTCATATATTCGTTTATTTTTGATCCTATTTCTTCGGATTTAATACCTGAAGGAGTTACAAATTTTGAAATGGCTTTCGTTTTTAGTGTAGAGCTTGCCACAGCAAAATCTGAATCTCTATGCATAGCTTGCATAGATGGAGTCAAATTGGATATCGTGCATAATGCTATAAGTGATACCAATCCTGTTGTTCTAAATTTGTTACTCATGCTTTTCCTCTTTCATCATAAGTATAAAAAATAGTTTCTAAATAAATATATAATAAATTAATAATTTATTATATATTTTTATTTCCTTACGCTTGAAGTGCCTTTTTCTTTTAAATATGTAGATTCCAAATCCGCCATATGAAGCTGGACGGCTAAAGGGAATTTATCAAAAGCTAAGCTCATTGAAAATCCGCCTGATCTGACTGCATCGTCAAAACCGCCCATATGCCAGCGTATCGCCATCGCTTCGCTGGTTTTGAGTCTCATAAACCTTTCAATTAAAAATACCGATTTTTCGCCGTGACCATATGGGAAAATATCTTCTACCATGTAAAAAGGAATTTGCTCCCAAACTCCTGTCATTTCATTTTTTACATTTTTTGTAGATGTTTTGTAGAAATTCGCCTTACAAAGGTCATGTAAAAGGCAGCAAATAGCTACACTTTCTTTGTCATTCGTTTCAGGATTATAGTGTTTTTCCATAAAAACATTGTAAACGCTTACGCTATGCCTAAGTAGCCCTTCCTTGCAAGCACAATGGTATCTAGTGCTTGCAGGTGCTATAAAAAAATCGGTTGATTCAAACCATTTTAAAAGCTCTTTTGATCCCTGGCGCGTTATATTGTTTTCATATATACTTATAAATTCTTCTCTTAATTCCATGCATGCCCTCCACTTTATGACTAATCAAATGCATTATAACATTTTTTCTGAAATTGTTACCGAAAGTTTTTATAAGATAGTGATAATTTAAGACAAATCTTGTATTTTTCTCTCGCTGCTGTCGGAGGAAAAACAAGAGTTTATTTATATAAATTTCGCACTCTTTTTTACAAAACAGCATGTATTTTAAGATTATAATATGATATAATATTTAAATGACAGCACGAGAACACGTAAATATTGTAGTACAAAAACTCAAAAAAGAATATCCTGATGCTAAATGTTCGCTAACCTATAGCAATCCGTTACAGCTTTTAATAGCTGCGCGCCTGTCAGCCCAGTGTACGGATGCAAGAGTGAACAAAGTAACTCCAAAGCTTTTTGCAAAATTTAAAACTGCAAATGATTTTGCCAAATCATACCCTAAAGAAATCGAAAAATATATACGTTCATGCGGACTTTATAAAACCAAATCGCAAGATATTGTAAATATGTGCAAAAAAATAGTGTCAGATTTTGAAGGAGAAATCCCCAAAACTTTAGAAGAATTAACATCACTTGACGGAATTGGCAGAAAAACTGCAAATTTATTTTTAGGGGAAATATATAAAAAACCTGCGGTGATTGTTGATACTCATTTTATAAGGGCAACTTCAAGGCTTGGATTTCATAATATTAAAAACCCTGTACAAATAGAAAAAATAATGATAAAATTACTCACCAAGTCGGAATCAATCGATTTTTGCCATAGAATAGTAGCTCACGGAAGATTAATTTGTACAGCACGTTCACCCAAATGTAATGAATGTGTTCTGGGAAGCGTGTGCAATTACAAATTAAAAAAATTTTTGAAAGGATGATACCATGAAAGCTGTGGTAGACCAGGATATATGCATTGGGTGTGGTATGTGCGTAGACATTTGCCCCGAAATTTTTAAATATAACGATGAGTACAAATCCGAAAGCATTTTGGAGGAAGTCCCAGAAGATTTAAAAATCAGAGCCGAAGAAGCGACTGAAGCATGCCCTGTAGAAGCTATCATCTTGAAATAATAACCATAAAATTTAAATCTCTGAAAGATTTGGGAAGTTCCTAAAGTTCTTTCGGAGTTTTTTGCATTTTTGCTGCCAACCCCCTCATATAATTAAAAAGTTTATCGTGTACGGGGGATGGGGAAATTTGTTTGTAGTCAGGGTAAAAAAAGAATCCATTTTTATAGTCGCTGCTTTTTTGATTTTTGGGTTATGTACCTTTCTTTTTGTAAATAAAGGGCATCATTTTTCAGCTAAAGCTCAAGAAAATAATAAAAAATTTATAAAATACGCTGAATTCAACGTTACTTCCGAAGCACTTGATAAAGCTATGCGCGAAGATATTAAATCACACAGCGAAGAAATAAAAATAAATTGGATTGAAGTTTTGGCGTGCCTCGGAGCTAAATATGACGGCAGTTTTAAAAAATATAAAGAAAAAGACATGAACGAGATAATAACTAAATTAAAATCAGGCATTTCTATCGACGAAATCACAAAAGGTATAAAAAATTACAATTATTATCACGAGGTTTATGGCACTGTTCTAAAAGAATTTTTGGGCAATTATAAAATTCAGCGCAAACCTAAAAAAGAGGGCGAAGAAAATTCGTGGGAAGAAGTTTATGGCCTTAAAGTTTTTTCGCCAATTGCAAAAACGTTTCCATATTGTCATTACTCAGATTTTGGAGCTTCGAGGTCTTATGGCTTTTCACGCCCACACTTGGGGCACGATATGATGTCAGCTGTTGGAACTCCTGTTATAGCCGTTGAATCTGGTACGGTAGAGATTATGGGCTGGAACCAATATGGCGGATGGCGTGTAGGCATTCGTAGTTTTGACAGAAAAAGATATTATTATTACGCTCATCTCAGGCAAAATCGTCCATTTCATGTGGATTTAAAAGAAGGCGGAACTGTTAAAGCCGGTGATGTTATAGGCTACGTTGGGCATACGGGCTATAGCACTAAAGAAAATGTCAATAACATAAACACAAGCCACCTACACTGGGGTCTACAGCTTGTTTTTGATGAATCTCAAAAAGAATGTGACAATGAAATTTGGATTGATATTTATGCTATAACCAAACTCCTTGAAAAAAATAAATCTGCTATAATTAGAAACCACGAAACAAAAGAATTTTACCGTGAACTTGATTTTTCAGAACCAAACCTTGAAAGTCATCTCAAAAATCAGTCTTAGTATAGATTTTATATTTTCCTTCCGCTCTAGACGGAGGGAAAACAAGAATTTGTATATGCAAATTTAGCAGTACCTTTAGGTGAATTTTATTTAAAATAATTATTAAATGTGATATAATTTAATAATTATTTTAGGTGGTGATTTTCACTTGAGTTCCAATTTCTATGTAAAACTTTCTGATCTTGTGAGGGAGCTATCGTTTGAGATTGCACTAATGCCAGAAGACCCTCAAAACATTAAGATAACCTCCTGCGATATTAATAGGTTAGGTTTAGAACTCATTGGCCCAATTAGCCATTTTGACAACCGACGAATAATCATAATGGGAGAAAGTGAAAGTTATTTTCTCTCTACCCTTAGCTCAGATGAAATATACAGGTCTGTAGAGGCAATTCTTTCCCTTCAACCTCCCCTTCTCATAATTTCCTACGGTATCGAGCCCATAAAAGAAATTATTGCTGTCGCAACCAAATATAAGGTACCAATTCTAACATCAAAAGATACAGCCGCTGAAGTCACAGCTGAACTTACTCCCTTTTTAAATTTGTACCTGGCTCCAAGAATCACTCGTTCTGGTGGACTACTTAATGTCCACGGTGAAGGAATATTTATTGTTGGGGAAAGCGGCATCGGAAAAAGCGAAACTGCAATTGAGCTTTTAAAACGCGGGCACAAACTCATCTCAGACGATTTAGTGGAAATAAGAAAAATACCTAAAAACACTTTAATAGGCGCAGCGCCGGAAAACACACGCCACTTCATCGAAGTCAGAGGAATAGGCATAATAAACGCCCGAAGAATATTCGGCATCGGAGCTGTAAAGCTAACAGAAACCATAGATATGGTAGTAAATCTTGAAGCATGGAAAGATGGCAAAGATTACGACCGCATGGGTGCTGAAAGCAGGTACACCGAAATTTTAGGTGTAAAGGTCCCGTTTATAAATGTCCCTGTAAAACCAGGAAGAAATTTAGCTGTTATTATTGAAGTCGCAGCAATGAACAACCGCCAAAGAAAGCTCGGTTATAATGCCGCAAGGGAGCTTTTTATAAATTTAGGGATGGAATACCCAAAACCTGAAGACCATAAAATTGAAAAATGTATCTGGGATATTTAAAAAACTAAACCTCAATCTTAAATTAAGAAAGGCAGTGAATTTTGCAAGAGTCTTTTATCAGATGCTTGTATCATAAATGAACATAATAGCCGATACTCATTGCCATACTGTGGCGTCTTCACACGCGTACAGCACAATCATAGAAAATATAAATGAAGCAGCTAAACAAAATCTTTATGCGATTGCAATTACCGACCATGGTAAAACCATGCCTAGCCCTCCGGGGACTTGGTACTTTGAAAATTTAAAAATAATACCGAAAAAGATTAATGGTGTGAATGTTTTAAGAGGAATAGAAGCAAACATACTAAATTCACGCGGCGAATTAGACATTCCTACACTTAAAGAAAACTTTAGGTTTGACTGGATTATAGCGTCTATCCATGACGTTGCTTTTAGCGGAGAAAGGGATATGGATTCCTGTACTGAAACTTGGATGAACGTTGCTAAAAATCCTGTTGTAAATGTTGTGGGGCATAGTGGACTTTCAAGTTTTGTTTACGACTATGAAAAAGTAATACCTGAATTTGGGAGAAACGGTAAATTAGTCGAAATAAATAACAGTTCATTTAACGTGAGGCCTGGTTCAACACAAAACTGCAAAAAAATAGCTGAGATTTGCAAAAAGCATAAAGTTAGTATAATAGTTAATTCCGACGCTCATTTTTGTATGCAAGTTGGGAAATTTGAAAAAGCCTTAAAACTTCTCAAAGAAATCGATTTCCCAGAAGAACTTGTAATCAATGCCGATGTAAACAGATTCAAATCGTATTTGATCGAACACACAAATTTTTTCAAAGATGCTTGCAATTAAAAAGTGTTATAAAAATTAAGGAGAGAAAAATTATTTTAAACATTTATACAGAGCTTATCAATTTATCTCAAAAAACAGGTTACATAGTTTTAAAAGACGAAATGATGCGAAACCATACATCGTTTAAAATTGGTGGTCCCGCAGATTTATTTATCTATGTTAATAAAAAAGAAAGCCTAAAGCTTTTGCTAAAGTTAATAAACGAAAAAAATATTCCATTTTTCGTATTAGGCAATGGGTCTAATTTGCTCGTTGCAGACGAAGGGTTTCGTGGTGTGGTTCTTAGTTTAACCGGAGACTTCAAAACGATAATACTTAAAAATGGAAACGAAATAACCTGCGGTGCAGGCGCATTACTTGCGAAAGCTTGCGTTTTTGCAATGCAGAATAGTTTTTCGGGATTAGAATTTGCCTATGGAATCCCCGGCTCTTGCGGCGGGGCACTTTTTATGAATGCCGGAGCGTACGGTCACGATATATCAGATGTAATAAAAAAAAGCACTCATATAAATTTAGATGGTTCCGAAGAAACTCTAAATAAAAATGAACTTGAGTTTTCATATAGAAAAAGTTTTTATTCAAATAAATCGTGTGTTATAACTTCTTTAACATTCGAGTTAAAACCATCATCTTCAGAAAGCATAAAATCAAAAATGCACGAACTTATGCTAAAAAGAAAAACCAAACAGCCACTCGAATATCCAAGCGCAGGAAGTATATTTAAACGCCCCGGAAACGGATACTATGTCGGACCTCTTATAGAACAATCGGAACTTAAAGGTGTATCAGCCGGCGGTGCGATGGTCAGCATGAAGCATGCAGGTTTTATTATAAATAAAGGCGGCGCCACAGCAAAAGACGTTTTAGACTTAGTAAGTTTGATAAAAGAAAAAGTGTACGAAAAATCAGGGATAATTTTAGAATGCGAAGTTAAAACCTTAGGGAATATAAAAATTTAGGGGATTTAAAATGTCCTTTTCACACAAAGTCAAAAAAGAACTCTCTTCCTTGCTCTATTATTCGAGTAATGGAAATTATTCCGACTTTTTAAAGAACGCATTTATTGCCCACGGCAGTATAGAAAATCCTGAAAATGAATATCATTTAGAATTTAATTTACCGTCCAAAAAACTTTATGATAATTTAGTCTCTGCTTTTGAAATGTGTAAAACTATAAATTTTAACCCTGGAACCATTAAAAGGCGGAACAGCTACGTTGTTTATTTAAAAGGGAACGAAAAAATAACCGATTTTTTGGTTTTAATTGGCGCAAAGAAAAGTGCGATGGAACTAATGCAAATTAAAATGGTCAAAGAAGTCAGAAACAACATCAACCGCACTACAAATTTTGAAACGGCGAACCTTTCAAAAGTTACAAATTCAGCAGCAAAACAAATAAATGCCATAAAAAAAATAAAAAACTCAAGTGGCGGATTGGAATCACTCCCGGAATACCTGCAAGAAACCGCCTTGCTTAGGCTAAGCCATCCTTATATTTCTCTCATTGAACTTTCAAAACTTTATAAAAATAAAATCAGCAAATCCGGCGTAAATCATAGGCTGAAAAAATTAATAAAAATTTCCGATGAATTCTAAATTTAAAATAAAAATAGACTTTTTCACAATCTATACACGATTTCGCGAAAAGCGAGAAAGGCATATGCGTACACTTTGACGAGCTTTTGATCGAAAAATATTTTTTAAATTGCGTTCCGGCCAGTTTAAGGGAAAGTCTAATCATGCTAGTTTTTCTCGAAGAGTTTGAAGTAACACCTTTTCCCGCCGTGAAACTTGAACCTGCGTCATCCCTAAATTTTCCGCGGTTTCAGACTGTGTTATACCTTTAAAAAAGCGCAAATATATAAGGTTTTTATCTCTTATCTCAAAAGTATCTAAAATCTGGGAAATTGATATTTTAATCGATATTTTTTCGTCATCAAATTCCACCGGGATTTCCAAAATTGATTTGTTTTCACTTCCCGACGCAGGCATATCTAAAGAAACAGGCATTCTTGAAGCATCAAGGGCTTCCAAAATCTGATCCTGCTCTATACCAAGCGCATCCGAAAGCTCACTAATTGACGGCTCACGCTCATAGGATTTTAAAAACCTATCTCTCTCATAATTTACTTTAGTAGAGAGCTCTTTAAGATGCCTGCTCACTTTAAGCGACCCACTGCTTCTAAAAAGTGCTCTAATCTCACCTAAAATCACAGGCACCGCATACGTTGAAAACTGCACTCTTTTTTTAAAATCAAAATTTTTGGCAGCTTTTGTGAGGCCAATACACCCGGATTGAAAAATATCATCATACTCCAACCCACGCTTTCTGAATCGCTGGCAGCAGGAATGAACCAAACCCAAGTGATCTTCAATTTTTATAAAATTTTTAGAAAGCTTTTTTTGACCGAATTTTTTAGGAAAAAAATTTAAATTATTATCGCTCATTTTTTACCGGTCGACGAATTATGAATTTTTGAAGAGTAACAGTTGTGCCTTTTCCTACTTTCGAAGTTACTTTTATTTTATCCATAAAACTTTGCATAACCGCAAACCCAAGACCTGAACGTTCGCTTCCTCCTGTTGTGAAAAGTGGCTCCATAGCCTGCGCAACATTATCTATGCCACAGCCGCGGTCTTTTATTTTAATAAGAATCTTACCGTTATCATAAATTTTTGATGATATGTAAATCTTACCTATCCCCGTTTTGTAGCCATGCACAATGCAATTTGTAACCGCCTCGGAAACAGCTGTTTTTATGTCTGCAAGTTCATCAATTGTAGGGTCAAGCTGCGAAACAAATGCCGCGACTACAGTTCTTGCGAACCCCTCGTTATAGGACCTGCTGAAAAAATTTATGTTCATTTCATTTATAACGTCTTGCATTATTAGTTTTCTCCTCCTTTTCAAAAATCCCAAGTGCACCAAGACCCGAAATTTTAACCATTCTTTCCAAATTTTTTGGAATATTTATAACTTTTAAACTTCCTTTAAGAGCGCTCATCAATTTAAATCGTCCCATAATAAGCCCTATTCCGGAACTGTCCATAAACTGTACACCACTAAAATCAAGCACTAAAAGTTTAGGATTATACTTTTCGGCATATTCATCTATACTTTCTCTTATTTCTTTCGCACTGTGATGATCAATATCACCTTCAATCAGAGCTGTAACCGTACCTTGATCAGGTGAAATGTGAACTCCCATTTTTATGTACCCTCCTTTATTTAATCTACTACAAATTAAGCTTGTCCGATTTTATGAAAATAAATAAAAATCCCTTTTCGTATAATAAAATAATAAGGGATTTTTTATAATTATTTTGTAGAATAAGGTCAATGAAATTAGCAAACTTTTAAAATTCCGAAAGACTTTTATTTAATTTTTCAATCTTATTTTTCAGTTTCTCCGACATATATTCCGCGCCCTCAATTATTTTTTTTGGCGCCTTGGAAATAAAATCTTTATTTTTAAGCCTACTCTCTGCTTGCTCAAGCTGTTTTTTTGCAGTCTCAAGCTCTTTTTTTAGTCGAACTACCTCCACTTCCCTATCTATGAGTTCATCCATAGGAATGTAAATTTTAACATAATCATTAACAGCGGTTATAGCTTTAGATAAATTAAAACTTTCGGAAACTTCCACATTTTTAGTAGACGCTAATTTACAAATAATATTTTTATATTCTTTTAAAATTTTCGAGTAACCCTGATCTGAAGTTTCAATATAAACCATAATTTTTTTGCCGTGCGAAACGTTCATTTCGCTTCTGAGATTACGAACCGATTTTACAACTGACATTAAAATTTCTATTTCTTTTTCAGCTTTTTCGTCAATTTGAGATTCATCACATACAGGATAATCAGAAATCATAATGGAATTTTCTTTATGGGGAAAAGAACACCAAATTTCTTCAGTTACAAATGGCATAAAAGGATGAAGCAGCTTTAAAATATTTTTTATTATCCACAAAAGCACTTCTTTTTTGCCAGAAACTTTAGAAAATTCTATGTACCAATCGCAAAACTCATCCCAAATAAAATCATAAAGCTTTTGAGCAGCGATTCCGAGTTCGAATCTATCTATGCTCTCCGACACTTCTTTAGTTGCTTTATTGAACCTACTTATAATCCACTTATCTGTAATCTCAAGTTCGTTTGGAATTAAAGCCTCAATGTTTTCATCATCAACATTCATATGGACAAATCTCGCAGCATTCCATATTTTATTTGCAAAATTTCGGCTAGATTCCACTTTTTCGGTGAAAAATCTAAGATCATTTCCATGGCTATTACCCAGCATAAGTGAAAATCTTAAAGAATCAGCGCCATATTCTTCAATAACCTGCAGCGGATCAATTCCATTTCCTAAAGATTTTGACATCTTCCTTCCTTGTGAATCGCGAACAAGACCATGTATTAAAACATTTTCGAAAGGCTCTTTCCCTATCATTTCAAGCGAAGAAAAAATCATTTTGGCAACCCAGAAAAAGATTATATCATATCCTGTTACTAATACATTTGTCGGATAAAAGTAATCAAGTTCCGGTGTTTTATCCGGCCATCCAAACACTGAAAACGGCCATAAACCTGCAGAAAACCATGTATCAAGAGTATCTTCATCTTGCCTGAGTTTTGAAGAAGTACATTTTGGACATTTAGTAACATCTTCGCGTAAAACAATCATTTCTCCGCAATCTTCACAATACCAAACGGGGATCCTATGCCCCCACCACAACTGACGAGATATACACCAATCTTTTATGTTTTCCATCCAATGATAATAAATTTTACTAAATCTTTCGGGAACAAACTGCGTTATTCCGCGTTTAACGCAATCTATCGCAGGCTTTGCAAGCGGTTTCATTTTAACGAACCATTGAGTTGAAATTCTGGGTTCCACCACAACCCCGCATCTGTAGCATGTGCCAATATTATGCTTAATATTTTTTATTTCTTCGATGTAACCCGCATCTTTTAAGTTTTGAACTAGGCGCTTTCTCGCTTCATATCTGTCAAGACCGTTGTATTCACCAGCATTTTCGTTCATTACGGCATTTTCGTCCATAACATTTATAACAGGAAGATTATGCCTGGTACCTATCTCAAAATCGTTCAAATGATGCGCAGGGGTTACTTTAAGTACTCCGGTACCAAGCTCAATATCAATATAATCATCTGATATTATAGGCACTTCACGGTTAACAATAGGAATAATAGCTTTTCCCCCAATTAAATTTTTGTAGCGCTCATCATTTGGGTTTACCGCTATGGCTGTGTCGCCAAACATGGTTTCAGGACGCGTTGTGGCCACTGTGATGAAATCATTTGTTCCAACTATAGGATATTTTATATGCCAAAAATGAGCGTCTCTCTCTTCAAAAGTTACTTCTGAATCCGAAATTGAGGTTTTACATTTTGGGCACCAATTTATTAATCTTTCACCTCTGTAGATAAGCCCTTTTTCATAGAGCCTTACAAAAAATTCCCTCACAGCTCTTGAGCACTGTTCATCCATTGTAAAATGTTCCTTGGACCAATCGCAAGAAGAACCTAATTTTCTGATTTGGTTTACGATATTTCCGCCGTATTTTTCTTTCCATGCCCAGGCGCGTTTTAAAAAGCCTTCACGACCGATATCTTCCTTAGAAACACTCTCTGAGCGCATCTGTTCAACTATTTTTGCTTCCGTAGCGATGGAAGCATGATCTGTTCCCGGTACCCAAAGCGCACAGTAACCCTGCATTCTTTTGTATCTTATTAATACATCCTGAATTGTTTGATCGAGTGCGTGACCCATATGTAGCTTGCCGGTAACGTTCGGCGGAGGCATAACTATAGTAAATGGTTTTTTGCTTTTATCTATTTCTACTTTAAAGTAGCCGCTAGCTTCCCAGCGCTTATAAAGCCTATCTTCAACTTCATGCGGATTATATGTTTTACTTAAATTTTCAGCCATGATGTTTCTCCTTTTTTCCCTAAACTCATATATAATTTGAAATAATATTTTTAAGCTCGCCTACTCCCTCTCCGCTGACTGAAGAAAAAATTATCTTAGGAATATTTTTATATTTTTCAAGCTCTGTTTCCATACTTTTTTCTCGCATTAACCTCTCGGATTTATTCAATTTATCGCTTTTAGATAATACTATTATGAACGGAAAATTATTGCCATATAAAAATTCCATCATCTGCGTATCGAAATCCGACGGCGGATGCCGCATATCAATAATTTGGATAATCAAAGCTATATTTCGTTTCAGTTTAAAATACCCTTCAACAAGTTCCGACCATCGCTTTTTTTCAGCAAATGAAACCTGCGCATAGCCATATCCGGGTAAATCTACAAATCTTAAATTTTTTAAACTGTAAAAATTAATGTTTATGGTCTTACCCGGTTTTTTGCTTATTCTTGCCAAAGATTTTCTATTCAAAATTTTGTTTATAAGCGAAGATTTTCCAACATTAGACCTACCTGAGAATACAATTTCAGGAAGATTGTCATTTGAAAGCTGATTTAAATTTCCAACAGATTTTTCGAAATACGCATCGTTAAAATTTACCATGACCCACCATTTTTCAGTGAATAATATTCTGTGATTTTTTCGAAAGTGACTTTTTATTCAAAATGCTAGTACTCTTTGTTTTAGGTAGCGCAGACTTTTCCCCAGACAAAGCGCACTTAAAAACAGCATCTAAATCATCCGCCATTACAAAATTAACACTATCTCTTACAACTGTATCAATTTTTTCAAGGTCGCTTTCATTAGCCGAAGGAATTATCACGGTTTTAACCCCATCTTTATACGCCGCCATAGTTTTTTCTTTAAGACCACCAATGGGGAGAACTTTGCCTTTAAGAGTAATTTCTCCTGTCATTGCAACATCAGGCTTAACAGGAATGTTGCTAAGAGCAGAAACAAGTGCAGTGGTCATTGTAATCCCTGCTGAAGGGCCGTCTTTCGGAACCGCGCCTTCGGGAGCGTGAATGTGTATATCAAAATTCTTGTAAAAATCCTCTTTAATACCCAATTTGCTTGAATTACTTCTTATATAACTAACAGCTATCTGCGCTGATTCTTTCATAACGTCACCGAGCGAACCCGTTACCTGAACCTTGCCCTTACCTTTCATTAAGGCGACTTCGATTGGCATTGTTTCGCCGCCGACGGACGTCCACGCAAGCCCCTTAACCACACCGACCTCACCGGAATTATTAATTTTTTCTTTTTTATATTTTGGTGATCCAAGCATATATTTTAATTTTTTAGCATCAATTTCAACTAACTTTTCTTTATTTTCTGCAACACTTTTCGCGGTTTTACGCATGAGCGCGGCGATCTTTCTTTCAAGCTCGCGCACACCTGCTTCTCTAGTGTAATTTTCTATCAAAATTTTAAGAGCTTCATCTTTGATTTTAAAATTCTTTTTTGTAAGCCCGTGTCTTTTAATCTGTTTTGGTACGAGATGATCTTTCGCTATATTAAATTTTTCCTCATGATTGTAACTGTAAAGCTCTATGATTTCCATACGGTCATAAAGCGGTTGTGGAATGGCGTTTTTATCATTGGCAGTTGCCACAAACAAAACATTGCCTAAATCAAAGGGGACTTCAAGGAATCTGTCATAAAATTCGCTATTTTGCTCAGGGTCTAAAGCTTCCAAAAGCGCCGAAGCCGGGTCCCCATGATAATCCTTCGAAAGTTTATCGATTTCATCAAAAAGAATAAGTGGGTTATTCGTACCTGCTTGCTTTATTGCGGAAATAATTCGTCCAGGCATAGCACCAACGTACGTTTTCCTATGCCCTCTTATTTCGGATTCGTCATTTATCCCGCCTAGAGAAATTCTTACATATTTTTTCCCAATAGCTTTTGCAAGCGATTTTGCTATTGACGTTTTTCCCACTCCTGGAGGACCAACAAGGCAAATTATTTGACCTTTTATATCTGGCGCCAATTTTTTAACCGCCAAAAATTCAATTATTCGCTCTTTGACTTCGCTAAGACCGAAATGATCTTTATCAAGAATTTTTTCGGCTTTATCTATATCAATAATATCTTTTGACGACGTGTTCCACGGTAATGAAATACAGGTGTCAAGATAACCTCTTATCAAATTTGCTTCACTTGAACCCGCCGGGGTCTTAGCAAAATTATCGCATTCTTTTATGAGTTTTTCATAAATATCCTTTGGGAGCTTTAGCTTTTCAAGCTTTTTGCAGTATTCACCTGATTCAGTTACGGGGTCAGATTCCTCACCAAGCTCTTGGGATAAAACCCTGATTTGCTCTCTTAAAAAATATTCTTTTTGGCTCTCGTCAATAGATTCTTTGAGTTTAAGCCCAAGTTCATCTTCATATTTTAAAATCTCGTTTTCGCGTGATAAAAACAAAATTAGTTTCTTAAGCCTTTTGACGGCATCGAGCTCTTCGAGCAAAGTTTGCTTTTCCTCAAAACTCAAAAGAACGTTTGAAGCAATGTAATCTGCTGTTTTCCCGGCTTCAGCTTTTTGGGAAGTGAGACTCAAAATCATGTCACCGGGAATTTTTGGGGAAACGCTTAAATATTCAGCAAAAAGCTCCTGCGATTTTCTGATAAGAGCCTGCACAGACGTGGTTTTTTCATGTTCTATACTTTCTTTTTTTATAATTTTAGCTTTTAAGCATTTGCCATTTTCAATATATTCGGTCGCTTCAGCTCTGCATTTGCCTTCAACGAGCACACGCATGGTATCGCCCGTTTGCTTGAGTATTTGTTTAACGGTTGCTAAAACACCGAATTTATATATCTGCGATTTTTTTGGATCGTCGTCTCTTACATCTTTCTGGGTAGTCAAAAATATCAACTGATTAGAATTCATTGCTTCTTCCACGGCTAATATTGATTTTTTTCGACCTATATCAAAATGAAGCATTATGTTCGGAAACATAACAAATCCGCGAAGAGTCAAAACAGGAACCATTTCTTCATTTATTAAAATATTATCGATTTTTATTCAACTCCATCCTTAGGAAGCATCACTTTTTTTTGAGCGCTTACTGATTAGTTTATCTGGGCTTATTGAAATAACAACAGGCTCACGGTTTTCATCGTATAAAAATTCAGGCTTGCTTTTTCCTTTTATAACGTCGCCGTCAACTACAACCTTTTCAATAGTATGATCAGACGGAACATCAAACATAACTTTTTGCAGAGTTTCTTCAATTATTGAGCGAAGCCCTCTGGCACCGATATTCCTTTCAATCGCTTTTTTTGCAACAGCTTTAAGAGCTGAATCTTTAAATTCAAGATCAACTTTATCGAGCGCAAAAAGCTTTTTATATTGCTTAATAAGAGAATTCTTAGGTTCTGTAAGGATTCTAACAAGCGCATCTTCGTCAAGACCTTTAAGTGAAGCTATTATCGGAAGCCTTCCGACAAGCTCAGGGATAAGTCCGTATTTAACAAAATCTTGAGGAACAACTTTGCTCATCCAATCGGTTGAATCGAGTTCTTTACGCGTCATAACATTTGCACCAAACCCAATTGAGGAAGTACTAACTCTTTTTTCAATTATTTTCTCAATGCCTTCAAAAGCACCGCCGCATATAAATAAAATATTCGAAGTATTCACTTGAATAAATTCTTGCTGCGGATGCTTGCGTCCTCCTTTTGGCGGCACACTCGAAGATGTGCCCTCGATTATTTTAAGAAGAGCCTGTTGCACGCCTTCGCCGCTAACATCTCTTGTAATCGAAGCATTTTCTGATTTTCTGGCTATTTTATCTATTTCATCTATATAAATTATCCCGCGTTCCGCTCTTTCAACATCAAAATCGGCAGCCTGAACCAAACGAAGAAGTATGTTTTCAACGTCTTCCCCTACATACCCAGCTTCCGTTAAAGTTGTGGCGTCTGCAATTGCAAATGGGACATCAATCATGCGAGCTAAAGTTTGTGCAAGTAAAGTTTTTCCCACACCTGTGGGGCCTAAAAGAAGAATATTACTCTTTTTCAGCTCTACATCATCTCCGGTATCGCCGAAAAATATTCTTTTATAGTGATTATAAACAGCAACTGACAGCGCCGTTTTGGCATTATCCTGTCCAATAACGTATTCATCGAGGTATTTTTTTATTTCGTAAGGTTTAGGAAGAATTTTGCTTTTGTCGCCAATTCTTGAACTGACTTTAGCATTTCTGCGTTTATTCTTCGGATCACCGATTTCTTCATCAAGAATTGTAACGCAAAGGTCTATGCACTCATCACAAATGCACACACCCGGACCTGCAACTAATTTTTTAGCTTCATCTTGTGGTTTGCCGCAAAAAGAGCAACAAAGTTCCCTATCTTTACTTCCTCGATTTATACTCATGTTTAATCACCGATTCTTAATGTATATTTTTTAAAAAAGTTTGCTTTATAATACTTTGGTCGTTTTCTACTTTTGTTGCAAAACGCTAAAAATCTATCTCTTATATATGACTTTATCAACTATTCCGTAATCTTTAGCTTCTTCCGCACTCATAAAGTTGTCGCGTTCGGTATCCGCTGCTACAACTTCAAACGGCTTCCCTGTGTTATCAGATAGAATTTTATTCAACTTTTCCTTGGTTTTTAATATATGCTGCGCATGAATGTGAATATCAGTTGCTTGACCTTTTGCACCGCCACTTGGCTGATGAATCATAACGTCGCTGTTTGGAAGAGCGTATCTTTTGCCCTTGGTTCCCGCTGCTAACAAAAATGCACCCATGCTCGCCGCCAAACCTATGCAAATGGTCGAAACATCGCATTTGATATACTGCATGGTATCATAAATAGCCATGCCATCAGTCACTGATCCGCCTGGGCTATTTATGTAAAGACTGATATCCTTTGAAGCATCTTGCCCTTCAAGGTAAAGAAGTTGAGCGACAATTAAACTCGCGGTTGTCATGTTTACTTCTTCATTGAGCATAACAATTCTGTCATTCAAAAGTCTTGAGAAAATGTCATAAGATCTTTCCCCACGACCAGTTTGCTCTACTACATAAGGTACTAAACTCATTTATAAAACCCCTTTTAATTATAGCACATTTTTGCTATGAATAATAATTAGTCAAAACCTAAAAATTTATACAATAATTTGTTTATGTAAATTATTTTTCCACTTTGCTGTTTTTAATTATTTCCAGAGCTTTTTCTTCGGTTACATCTTTTGTGAGAGTTTCTTTCGGAATGATCTTTTTAATTTGTTCAGCCGTCATTCTGTATTTTTCTGCTGCTTTTTTATAACCCTTTTCAATATCTTCTTCAGAAACTTCTATATTTTCAAGCTGACCGACCTTTTTAAGCCCTAAATTAAGTTTAACGTATCCGAGTGCCCGTGAGCGAAAATTTTCTTCTAATTTTTCTTCAGAAATCCCGGTATATTTGGTATAATCTTTTAAACTTATACCTTGTGACCTAAGCTGGCGATCTTCAAAATCTCTTATTAATTCCTTCGTTTCGCGTTTGACAAGAGCATCTGGTATATCAGCTTTTACGAGTTCAATGAACTTTTCAATCAGTTCATTTTCAGCCTCAATCTCAGCTTTATTTTTTTTACTTTCTGAAAGTTTATTTTTAAGGTCGGCTTTAAAATCTTCTAAAGTATCAAATTCGCTGATATCTTTCACGAATTCATCGTCAATTTTTGGTAGTTCTTTTTTCTGGATTTTATTAAGCTTTGTTTTGAATATTGCGTCTTTATTTGCAAGATTCGGGGCATGATAATCTTCAGGGAATTTCACTTTAATTTCAAATTCATCACCAACTTTATGACCTACAACCTGGCCTTCAAAACCTTCAATGAACTGCTTTTTGCCAAGCTCAAGCGTAATGCCCTCAGCGCTTCCGCCTTCAAATAGTTCAGAATCTATGGATCCTTCAAAATCTATATTAACAGTATCGCCCATTTCGGCCGCTCCATCTTCACTTGTTACAAGTCTTGCATTTCTTTCTTGGAGCATTTTCAGCTCATCATTAATGTCCTTCTCTGTGATTTCCTCGGCTTTTCTTTTTTTTACTTCTATACCTTTGTAGTTTTCGACTGTAACTTCTGGCATAACCGTAACTTTCACTTTAAAAATTAAGCCGTCATCTCTGCTAAGTTTTACGATTTCAAAATCAATATGATCATCCACAAGTTCGATTTTTGCCTCTTTTGCGGCATCATCCAAAGCATACGGATAAAGCGCATTTACTGCATCTTCATAAAAAATTTGCTCTCCGTAATATTTTTCTATGAAACTTCTTGGTGCCTTGCCTTGTCTAAACCCTGGAACCGTTATCTTATTTCTTTGACGGTTGTAAATTTTATCCACTTCTTTACTGAACTCTTCCGGGGGAACTGCAATTTCAAGCTCCCAACGATTAACATCTATTTTATTTGACGACCTAAGCTCCATTTTAAAAAATCATCCTTTCAAAATACTGCGCTTTGCGAAAACGCAACAAATCTTTATTTTTTACTTTTAAACGACTAAAATCGGGTAAAAATCTATGTAATCACACGATATCATCTTAAAATATACGCCCTTATAGTCGCCTTCAATAATATTCTTCGGGGAAGCGCCGCCGTGAATATGACCATAATAACATTTTTTAACTTTTCTTTCAATCAAAAGATTTATAATTTCTTTTGATTCGCAGCCACCATACACCGGCGGAAAATGAAGAAAAACTACGGGCTCTAAATTATATTTTTTCGCAAAATCTAATGAGCATTTTAAACGCCCGGCTTCTCTTGCGAGTATTTTTTTATCTTCTTCGCTTTCTGGATTGCATGTCCAGCCCCGTGTTCCGCAAATAAATATGCTTTCAACGCGGTACGCGCAGTTAAATAAAACCGAGATGGTACTTAACGAATTTTCTTTTAAAAAATTCTCTATTTTGGATTTTGTAGTCCACCAATAATCATGGTTACCTTTAATTATAATTTTATTTCCCGGAAGATTATTTACAAATCCCAAATCTTTTTTTGCTTCTTCGAGTTTCATCGCCCAGGAAATATCCCCTGCAATAACCACAGTATCATTTCTTTTAACCGTTTTTCTCCAGTTTTCTTCAATTTTTTTAACATAATCGCTCCAACCTGCAAAAATGTCCATGGATTTGTCCACACCAAATGAAAGGTGCAAATCCGCTATAGCATAAACCGACATATATAACCTCTTTAAAATTTTTGAAAATATCTATTTATATTATGATAATTTAATCGTTTTCTCTCCCATCAACGACGAGAAAAATTAAAACAATTGCTGCTTAGAAAATACTCCCAGGTTTTTTATGGAATCATAAATTTACGCATAAATCTATAAGCATTACTAAAAAATATTTTATCCACCAAAGTTTCACTGTAATTTTTAATCAAGAAATATTCATACAGCGCCTCAATAGATTCAACCCCAGTTATTTGATCCGGAATATCCGCGCCATCAAAATCGCTACCAATACTGAGTGTATCTTCGCCGCCAAGTGATAAAAAATGTTCTGCGTGTTTTAAAATATCGTCAAAACCAGCATTCGCGTTTTCGATTAAAAAATCATTGCAAAAAGTAATTCCGACGAGTCCACTGCGCTCTTTTATAATTTTAAACTGCTCATCCGTCAAATTTCTCCTATTTCCACACACAGTTTTTGAATTCGAATGTGTGGCGACAAATGGTCTCATGGCTGTAGCGTTTACATCATAAAAAAGTTTTTCGCTTGCGTGCGACACATCAACTATTATACCATACTTTTCCATTTCCTGCACTACTTGGCGTCCAAAAATGGTAAGACCTTTAGAATTTTCCACTCCAACGCCATCACCAAGTTCGCATTTCCCGTTCCAAGTAAGAGTCATCATTTTAACACCCAAATCGCTAAGAAGCTTAACGCGGCTTAAGTCTCCTGCTAAAACCGCTCCGCCCTCAACTGTTAAAATTATTCCGTTTTTACCGTCCTTTTTTTTGTTTTTGGTAATGTTTCGAATATCTTCAAAAGAATTACAAACTTTAAAATGTTCGCTATGTAAAAATTCTTGATTATGAAGCTTTTGTGCGGCAGTATAAAAAAGTTTTTTTGCTTTTTTGCCGCGAACATCATCAGGTATCCAAACGGCAAAGCAACCTATGTAAGGATTAAAATTTTTGACTCGTTTTATTGAAACATGAAAATCATTTTCGTAAAGATCTTGTTCTTCAACTAAAGCACGGTAGAGAGTATCACAGTGCAGGTCAAAAAATCGCATTATATTCCTCCGCATCAAAAGCATTTTCAAAATGATTTATGTTTTTAAGCGTTCCGTTATTATTAACAGTAACCTCGACAACATCAAATCTCGGCTGCTTTTTTGATGGATTATTTATAAGGTAAATGAACGCTGTTTTTATTATTTTAATCCTCTTATTTTTATCAACAGCTTCAATTCCTTTTGAAATCGTGCGTGATTTTCGAGTTTTAACTTCCACAAAAATAATATATTCATTGTTTTCTAAAATTATATCTATTTCGCCATACCGACTGTGGTAACCCCTTTCGCAAACAGTAAATCCTTTTCTCAAAAAATAATCCCTCGCAAAAGCTTCGCCTTTATTACCTTTTATTTTACTACTATTCATGTTTTAATATCTTCTTTAGAAAAGTTTTCCTGTGCATTGGAGACACACCGTATTTTCTAATCATTTCTACATGAAGTTTTGTGCCGTAATCTTTATGTTTTTCAAATTTATATTCGGGATATTTCTCAGCTTCTTCCGCCATAAAGCGATCACGCGTAACTTTCGCCAAAATTGAAGCGCAAGCTATAGATTCTGAAAGGCTATCTCCTTTAATAATCGCTTTTGCCGAAATTTTTAAATCAGGGCATATATTACCGTCAATAAGCGCAAAATCCGGCTTGATTTTCAGCCCCTCTACAGCTCTTTTCATTGCCAAAAATGTCGCGTTTAAAATATTAAGCATTTCAATTTCTTCAACACTTGCAAAAGAGACGCAATAACAAAGCGCCTTTTCTTTTATAATCTCAAATAGATAATCTCGATTTTTTTCGCTGAGTTTTTTTGAATCATCAACCCCGTCTATTACTATACCCTTAGGCAAAATAACTGTAGCGGCATACACAGGGCCTGCAAGAGGTCCGCGCCCTGCTTCATCAATCCCACATATAATTTTTTTGCCATTTTCGCTATATATTTTTTCGTATCTTAGCCAGTCACCTGTCATGTTATCTTAAAAATCCTCTTTTTTATTGTTCTGCTAACTCTAGGGTGATTTTCCCAAGCCTTCCGTTTCTGAATTCTTCAAGGATCATATTCGAAGTTCTAAGTAAATCCACTTCTCCGCCCGAAATGAGCATCCCCCGTTTTTTGCCTATTTGTTCCAAGCTTTCTAAAGGAGATGAATTTAAAATAAATTCAGGTTCTAGCCCAAATCTATCAGCTAAATTCTGCGAATAATTCACTTTTATTTTTTCAAGAAATTTTAAAGCTAATTCTTCGATATCTAAAATTTGGCCTTTTATAGCGCCCGTAAAAGCAAGATTATAAGCCACATTTTCATCTTCAAACTTTGGCCATAAAACTCCGGGAGTATCAAGAAGCTGAATGTTTTTACCTACCCAAAACCACTGGCTTTGTCGCGTAACACCAGGTCTATCTTCAACCCTTGCTTTGGCATTTTTGCAAAGCCTGTTTATAACAGAAGATTTTCCTACATTCGGAATCCCAACAACCATAATCCTGATTTCTCGGCCTATCATACCTTTTGTTTTCCAAAAGTCTAACTTTGGTTTCATAATTTTCATAATTTTATTTGTAAATAAAACCGTGCTTTGGCTGTTTTTAATACTAAACGGAACGGCATAAATCCCGATTTTTTTATAAAAATTCATCCACTGTTTATTTTGAAAATCATTAGATAAATCAGTTTTATTTAAAACCACCACTCGTGGTTTATTCGAAATAATGGAATCAAGTTCAGGATTTCGGCTACTAATAGGGATTCTGGCATCTAAAATTTCAGCTACAAGATCAACTTCTTTAAGCTTTTCTTTAAGTACTTTTCTTGTTTTCGCCATATGTCCCGGAAACCACTGAATGCTTTTAAAATCAGGCATAGGTTACACAATTGCCCCAATTCTGTTAAACGGGAATACTATGAAATTTGCTTTACCAACTATATTTTCGTTAGCAATGAGACCAACTTCATTAAACCTGCTATCAAGCGAGTGATTTCTATTGTCACCCATAACAAAAGTGTACCCTTTAGGAATAACACTTGGAATGTCACCGTCACCTTGCAACCACATAGGCTCTTTTATATAAGTTTCATTAAGTTTAACTCCATTTACTGTAACGCTTCCATCCGAAAAATCAATACTAAGAGTTTGTCCTTCTGTTGCTATAACTCTTTTGATAAGCGGCTCATCAAGGTTTTGCCCACGGCTTATAACAACAACATCGCCATCTTTAGGAACATAATTCAATTTTAAAACAATTACTTTATCTGCATCGTGAAGGGTGTTTAGCATGGAAGTGCCACTTACGTTCACCACTCTAAACAAGAAAGCCATTAAAACAACAACAACAATTATCGCCTGAACTATGGATTCAAGCCATTCAAAACAAAAAGCGGAAAACTTAGTTGCAGGATTTTTGAATTTCATTTCTGAATTTTCGCCGCTAATATCATTTTCATTTTTACTTTCTTGTTTATACATACTGTTCCTGCCCCTTCCAAAAGCAAAACATAAATACAATGAAATTTATCTAAATATATAGCAAAAACAGGGAGATAAAATTTTCTTTAAATTTTTTCTTTAACTTTTGCCGCTTTACCTACGCGATCTCTTAAATAGTAAAGTTTGGCTCTGCGAACGCGGCCTTTTCTTATAACTTTAACATCTTTAACGCTGGGCGAATGAAATGGGAAAATTCTTTCTACACCAAAACCATAAGAAACTTTCCTTACAGTGAAAGTTTTTGAAACCCCGCTGCCTTTTTTTGCAATAACAGTCCCTTCAAAAACCTGAACTCTTTCCCTCTCGCCCTCTTTAATCTGAACGTCCACCTTTACGGTATCGCCAACATTAAATTCAGGTAAACTCTCTTTCATTGACGGCTGCGAAATTTTTGTTAATAAACTCATTATTTCCTCCAAAATAATCTACACATTCATGCACCGAGCTTTTTAAAATTCTCATTTATAGCAGAGGAATGTTGATAATAATGCTAGCGCATAAACAACATATTATTTTGCGCATACTAAAAAAGTAGTTTAACATACACTCAGTCGATTTGCAATATAAAATATAAAATGTAGTTACTACAACAACAATGTTTTTTAGCAATTTTTCTGGGTACCCAAACTTGATATATTTTTGAAATAAATATATTATACTTTATTATTACATGTATGCTTTAAATTAAGCCATTTATAAATTTCATTTATAGAAAGGGAATGGTGCCTATCATGTCAGTAATATTTGAAAATAGCAATACTAAAACTAATTTAATGAAAGCTTTTGCCGGAGAAAGCCAAGCAAGAACTCGTTACACGTTTGCTGCATCTCAAGCGAAAAAAGATGGACTTGAATTCATTGAAAAAGCATTTACTTTTACAGCAGATCAGGAAAAAGAGCACGCAGAATTATTTTACAAGCATTTACATAAGTACATAAAACCCACATCATGCATGAATATTAATATTGAAGGCGGCTATCCCTTTGATCTATATGATAATTCATTAGACATGTTAAAATGCGCAAGGCACAATGAATATGAAGAGTACAAGCATATCTATAAATCTTTTGGAGATGAAGCAAAATCAGAAGGGTTTGAAGAAATCGCAAATCTTTTCTATGAAATTTCAGAAATAGAAAAAATTCATGGCGACAGATTTGGCAAATTCATTGAGTTAATAGAATCCGATAACCTTTTTAAATCAGATAGAGACGAAGCTTGGTTTTGCCTTAACTGTGGACACATCCATGTAGGAAAATTTGCTCCCAATGAATGCCCTGTCTGCAAGCACGGTATAGGATACCAAATTCGCCATAACTGGATACTTTTATAACACAAGTTCTTAATTTAACTTGATTTTACTAAATAATTTTAATAATACTAAACTAAATCCTGTTCCCCCTGCCGTTGGCAGGGGGAATTTAAAAATATTATTCTAATTTAGCAATTCACTTGTTAGCAATTCACTTGGAAACTCAGTTACTGAGATAAAATTTTATTAAAACTTTTAAAATTTTATCTTTGTCTAGTTTTTTGATAAGATTTCTTGCATTATTATGGGTTGTAATGTATGTAGGGTCACCTGAAAGAATGTACCCGACCAACTGATTTATAGCGTTGTAACCCTTCCCCAAAAGGGCATCATAAACTTGAGTCAATACAGCTCTTACATTTGTTTCGTCATCGGCGCCAAGCGAAAAAGTCATTGTTTTGTCGGACATATACTATCACCTCTAACAAACTATTTATATTTAATAAACATTAGCTATTAATTTGATACTATAATATATTTAAAACTAATTATTTTCAATAACGCAAATTTTTTAAAAATTTTTCTTTTCATTTAAAAATCTATCCGAGTATCTCTACACTTCTTGCAAAATATCTCTTAGTTTAGAAAAACATTTTTAATTAAAAATCAAATAAATTCCTTAAGAGCTTCTAATGCTAAAAGGTAACTGTTTTTACCGAAACCCGTTATTTGACCAACGCAAACCTCAGAGATAACAGAATGGCGTCTAAATTCTTCTCTTGCGTAAATATTTGTCATGTGGGCTTCTATGAACGGAATTCTAACAAAAGATATAGCATCGCGCAGTGCGTAACTGTAATGACCAAGTGCCCCAGGATTTATCACGCCGCCATAGTAATTTTCTTTAGTTTCGTGAATTTTATCAATCAGCGCTCCTTCCCAGTTTGTTTGAAAAACTTCACAATTTAGACCCAAACTTTCACCGTGAGATATAATTTGCAATTTTATGCTTTCTGCCGTTTCTTCGCCATAAACTCCTTTCTCGCGGAGACCCGTCATGTTAAGATTAGGCCCAAGTAAAATAACAACATTTTTCTTTTTCATAGCGTTTCACCGCCCGAAATATTGTTTTTGAAATTCGGTAAACTGAGATTAATATCATTCTTTATTTTATTTCGAAGAGATTTTTCAAAAAATCTTTTGAATTTTAAAAGAAAAGTTCTGCTTTGCCCACCTAGTGGATTTACAAGAATTGACTTTACTTTAATAAAATTTGCTCCGAGTATATCAGTAAAAATTTGATCGCCGATTACGAGCACATTTTCCCTTGGAATTTTCGAAATTTTGAGTGCTTTTTTTATGCCATATGCCAAAGGTTTTAGCCCCATGCAAACATAGGGGAGATTTAATTTTGTTGCAAAAGCTTTAACTCTTTTTCTAAAATTATTCGAAACGAGCATTATTCCTATATTATTTTCCTTAAGCTCATTTATCCAAGCAAAAATCTCTTCCCCGGGCACTGGATAACCATGGGGGACGAGCGTATCATCAATGTCAAGTATTATGCACCTGACATTTAACTCACTTAATAAATTTAGATCTATATTCGTAACTCTTTCAGTAAAATACGTGGGTGTAAAAAGTACCATCATATTTGCCTCCGTGCTAAGTTTTCATTTATTATATATACAATCCCCCTCGTGCATTTAAGCTCTGAGGGGGTTATTTTTTAAAAACAGCAATATCCATTGGAATTTTTACCATTTGCCGTTTCCCGATTTTTTTTTATGTTTTCTTGCTTCTTTAGACTTTTTTTTGCGTTTTACGGAGGGTTTGTCGTAAGCTTCTCTTTTTCTTACTTCAGAAATTATCCCGGAGCTTTGTTTTTTAAACCTTCTTAGCGCAGTTTCTAAGGATTCGACTTTTTTGATAGGAGGTTTGGAATCGGATTCCGCAGACTTAGCGATTCCAGAAAATTCTTTTTCTTCTGCTTTAATTTCCTCTGGCATTTACTTCCCTCCTATCCGTTTTAGTGCAGAGCCTAACTGCATCACAAAGAATATAATTACATTATTCGTCATTTTAGATACCTAATCAAACACATAGCCAGTATTATATATTATTTTAGCCATTACTGTCAAGATATACTACTTGATTTCCCCTAACCCTTTTGCTTCTTCAAATCAAATATGGTTACTATTTTCCAACTTTGACTCACTGCTACTTCTATTTTCAAACCTATACCCTGCTTCCTCAAGAGCTTTGAGAGTATTATCGACTCCGAGCGACAGATAATCCTCACGAATGTCCTTTTCGAGTTCTTTTGCAATTTTTTCATCTTCTTTAGCCTTATTCTTTATTTTAGAAATTACATATACTATTGTTCCTTCGGAAGTAAGAAAAGAAAAAGCAGATTCTTTAAGGTATTTTTCTGCCGAAGCTCTTAAAGCTTTCATAAACTCAGCACATTCAAGCCCACCAAAATGACTACTATTATCGCCTTTAACTCTGCAGCTCATTATCAGCGGAAGGTCATTAATTGCAATCAAAAATGTTCTGTAAGCCTGCTGAAATTCAAGCATAAGCATTATGAAACATCGTTCTTTCGATTCTTCTGAATTTTCTTTTTGAAAATTTTCAAGCTCTTTGAACATTTTGTTCAAAACTCTTTTATCCCATAGGTGCTTTTTGGTGTCCAGAAACGTTGTTTCAATTATATAACTCATCTTAACACCTCTCCTTTATTAATTCTTTAATAAATAAATCTAACCGCTGCTTTTAAGTGATTTCCATTCTTTTACCCCGTAATTAGCAATTTTTTGGTAGTCATCATACGTCCAGCTTGCTTTTGTAAAAAATTGTTCTATCAAATATTTCCCAATGGTATCGCTCCATGAATCCGGCGTACCCTGAAAAACTCCCGGTAAATAGCGTTCCTGCGAAATATACTCTACCATGGAGCGCGCCAAGGGGTTATCAATAACACTACTTTCTTTAATGTCGTAAGGCGTAAAACCAAACTCAGGTATTACATATTTTTGAGCTAAATCTGAAGTTTTAAACCATGTTAAAAAATCTTGAGCTTTTTTCTTTTCTAAGTCGGATGATTTTGCATTTATACAAAAATATTTTGGCACATAGACTGCGATTGATTTTTGAATATTCTTGGCGATAGCATCCGATGATTTTACATCCGCAGCGGCAAAAGGTATTTTAATCGGCATAAACACGCATCTTTTTGTAACAAGTGAGTTATATGTTAAAAGACCATTGTAGTCAGTGGTGCTCGCAAGCAAAAACAGCGATTTGCCATTTACGAAATTTTTTATTGCTTGATTTGCGCTGTTTTGCGTACTGCTAACAAGCGCGAGACCTCTGCCAAGTGCTCCGCTTGAGCCGGAAACATTTAAAGTAATTAAATCCAGCGCTTGCGCAAATTTAATCAAGGGGTTTTCAAGATTTTGAATAGATGAATCATCCGCTATATTAGCTGCTGCAGGGGATTTAAATAAAGAAGCCAGTGCTACATTCATAAGATAAGTCCCCGAATTTTGAGTGTTCCCCGCCGCAAACGAAAAAACTCCGTTTAAGTTTTTACTGAGGTCACCTTTAGTCGTTACGAAAGAATATTTATTATTATTAAGCGAAAACTCATATACACTTCCTGAGCTTATATATGCACGGAGCGCTTCGACCATAGCGGCAAAATCTTCATAGGAGCATTCCTGAAGATCGTTTAAAACTGCTCTATATTTATCGCCACCGAAAAGCGAGGCAATCATTTTTGGGTCAACTAAAAAACCGAACGCTTCAACAGTATAAGGTAACCCAAAACTATCAGTTGTATTTGAGCTAAGGCGCAAACCTTCCGGAATATTATTAACAACATTCTTAAATGTGTCTTCAGTCGCATTACTAAAATCCCATATATTTGAGTTTGATTTCCATTTTTTAAGTTCCGAAATATTGCTAACCGTGAAAATATCAGGTGGCTTTTCGCCATTAATATAGCCTGCCAAATTGTCTACTGTGTTATCTTCTTCAGTAGGAGTAACGGTTCTTATTATAATTCCCGTACGGCTTGTGTACTCGTCGCACATTGTGCGAAATGCCGTGCCGATGTCGGTATCGGAATTATAAATAAAAATATCGTAATCCTTTTTAGTGGATGCAGTTGGAGTCTCAGTTTGAGACTGGTTCCCGCATCCCGTAAGCGTTATAAGCATTATTAGACTTACACACAGAAGTCCTGTTGTGATTTGTAAACTTCTTTTCAAAAAATCATCTCCAAAAATTGGTTTAAAATACAAATCCCATTTCTTTGCGATGGTTAATTTTAATAAAAATTAAAATTTATTATTAAATAATATATTATTTTTGCACGCAAATCAACAAAATTTTATTTTTAAATATTTTTGTTCTAACAAAAAGGTGTTACCCATATTTATTTATCAAGAGAGTGAGGACAAGTATGAAAAATAATATGGACGATAAAATTTACGTACAAAAAAATCACATAAAAAGCTTTGATAATGTTCTTGGTTTCATGTGCGAAAAAATTAAAAATCCGCTGAAAATGATTCCAGATTATATAAAGTCATCAGCTATAGAAATAAGGCTACGCGTAAATCAGGGCATCTCTATTATATGTCCGAGAGCAACTTATTTTCTAAAATCAGATGGGCAAATTTCAGATTGTCTATCAGAAGATTTATTAAAAGTAAATAAGCAAGACCTTAGCGATTGTTTTAATGCTATGTGCGATTATTCCATTTACAGTTTTAGGGAACAAATTAAAAACGGATTTATTACTTTTAAGGGCGGCAACCGAATTGGAATTTGCGGAAGCGCAGTTTTAAGCGACGATAATGTTTCGCATATTAAAGACATAACATCGCTAAACATTCGAATCGCAAAAGAATTTAAAGGGTGCGCTAAAGATATTTTTGAAAATATAAAAAGCGACAGTTCTGGAGTTTTAATTGCAGGACCTCCCGCGTGCGGCAAAACGACTATATTACGAGATCTTGCGAGAATGCTTTCGACTGATATGTTTTCTTTTAAAAAAATAGTTATTGTTGATGAAAGGTTTGAAATAGCAGCAGTTTTTGAGGGTATTCCACAGTTGGACGTTGGTCTTAGTGACGTTTTAACAGGTTTTTCAAAAAGCGAAGGGATCTTAAAAGCCGTAAGATGCCTCTCGCCCGACGTTATAATTTGCGACGAGATTGGCTCGGAAGAAGATGCATCGGCAATAACTCAAAGCCTCAACGCAGGAGTCCAAATTATTGCGAGCATCCATGCGGGGAATATAGACGAGCTTATGAACAAACCACAAGTGAAAAAAATTTTAAAGTCAGGTGCTTTTGAAAAAATCATATTTTTAGAAAGTACATTTTTCCCCAAAAATACTTTTAAAATATATAAGGTAAGTGATTTTTATGATAAAAATTATCGGAATAATAATTTTAGTAATATCAGGAGCTTTAGGCGGCTTTGCAGTATCTGAAAAATACACTCGAAAAGTAGTTTTTCTGCGCAAATATATTGATTTTATTCTTAATTTAAAAACAGAGATAAGATTTTCAGGAAAACCTCTTTATGAAATCTTGAAAAATTATTCCTGTGCTAAACCACTAAACTATTACATAGATAAATGCACAGATTATTTAAAAGAAAAATCATTTAGTGATTCATGGAAAGAAGCGTTTGCGAATTTGCCATCTGAAATAGGCATTTCAAAAGAAGAGGCTGACACAATAATAAATTTTGGCAGTGAACTCGGCAATTGCGATGTTGAAGGACAGATAAATTATCTTGACCATAACCTGAGCATTGTAAATTCTTACCTTGAAAGCGCGGTAGAAAATAAGAAAACTAAAGGTAAACTCCCGATTATTTTAGGAACGGGGCTTAGCCTTTCAATCTCACTTTTACTTATATAATTTCAAAGTTTTTTGGAGGAATATCAAAATGAACGTGGACTTAATTTTCAAAATAGCTGCCGTCGGAATTATAGTTGCAGTTTTAAATCAGGTTTTAATACGTTCCGGACGTGAAGAACAAGCAATGATGACAACTCTTGCAGGGCTTATCGTCGTTTTAATGATGATAATTCAGCAAATAGATACTCTTTTCAGAACCATAAAATCCATTTTTGAGCTATAAACTTCTTCCCAGACTGACAGGAAAGCAATTTTTTAGAGATCCACAAAAATTCGGGACGGTGAAATCATGAACATAGTGGCAATAGGCACAATAATTTTGATGGCTGCGATAGTTTCTATAATGCTAAAAAAATATATCCCTGAATATGCTGTGATTCTAAACATCGCCACGGGGCTAATCATTGCTGCTGTGTTAATATCCAGCTTTTTACCCATAGTAGAACAAATAAAAAGCTTATTTTCGCATACCAAAATTCCTAGTGAATATGGAACTATACTTTTTAAATCGTTGGGAATTTGTTTTGTTGCCCAGTTTGTTTCGGATTCTTGTAAAGACGCCGGTGAAACCGCACTTGCCTCAAAAGTGGAGTTTGCGGGGAAAATCGGCATAGCCGCGGCAGCCCTGCCGCTGTTTACAAAAATAACAGAAACAGCTCTTGGATTTATGGGAGGCTAATGCAAATTTAGATAAATCTTGCGGTTTCCTTCCGCTATAAGCAGAAATAGTATTTGTACATTTCCGTATATTACCCAAGCAACGGAGAAACAAAAGAATTCACATAATAAACAAACTTAGCAATGTTTATGGGAGTTAAATAATATATGAAAAGCTTTCTTAAATTTTTAATCTTTATACTGCTGGCTCTGAGTTTTCATATTTCTGTCCATGCTTTTGGGGACAACACTCTCAAAGAAATCTACGATAATCAATTTAAAACAAGCGGGGCAGAAAAGCTTGGCGAGAATTTGCCCAAAGATTCCCAAAAAGCCCTTGACCGCATAGGTATTTCAGGAGCAAATTTTGAGGAAATATCTAAAATCAATCCAGGGAAAATATTTGAAGAAATTATAACAACTGTAAAAGACAAGCTCACTTCTCCGCTTAAATCCTTAATTCCGGTAGCGGCAATAATACTTATCTGCGCACTTGTAAATAACTTAAAAACTTCATTTGGCAGCAATCATATAAACGAAATAATGTCGGCAGTCAGCACATTATGCCTTTGCGCTGTGGTCGTAAATCCTATAGTTTCATGTATAAATTCGGTGGCTTTAGTAATTAAAAGTGCGTCAGGCTTTACACTTTGCGCCGCGCCGGTAATGGCGG
Organism: Bacillota bacterium; assembly: GCA_023458915.1. GTDB lineage: Bacteria > Bacillota > Clostridia > Oscillospirales > Acutalibacteraceae > UMGS1491. The sequence continues at coordinate 438 of JAEWWM010000052.1, read as the reverse complement.
GAATAATGATAGCATCCGGGCATCCCATTTCTGCAACATCTTATCAAGCTCTAATAATATCCGCAGGACAAGTAATCTCGCATTTAGCAGGTAATTTTCTTGTACCTTTTATGAATATGCTCCTTGGAATATCCATTATTTCTTCCGTTTCATCGCGCCTTAATCTCGAAAGTTTGTGTGATGTGATTTATAGGTCGGTAAAATTCATACTCAAATTTGTAGCATCAATTTTTACAGGTATACTCACACTCCAAAATTTAGTTACAACTTCAGCAGACAACTTAGGAACTAGTACGGTTAAATTTGCTATAGACAGTTGCGTGCCGATTGTAGGCAGTGCGCTTAGTGATGCCTTTTCAACTGTTCAGGGATGCGTAAAGCTTTTAAAATCAGGTGTTGGTGCATTTGGCATTATAGCCGGCGGAGTAATATTCCTTC
>JAEWWM010000051.1 GCA_023458915.1 Bacillota bacterium | reverse complement strand
ATTTGCGACAAGTGATTAATTAATGAAAGGGATGGTTTTTTGAGAACTTTAAATGAGGTTCAATGTAAAACTTGTTTTAAATGGTACAGCAAAAAATATATGAAAGATAAAATTTGCGGTTTATGTACCAAAGAGCTCCAGCGATTGCCGAAAGAAATACCTATAACAAAGAAAATCGAGTACTTGAAAAACATAAAACTGAATAACAGGCAATACCAATACAGCGGCTTATCTAAATCAGATAAAGCTGCTTTTGTTTTATGTTCAAATTGTGAATGGCTGCGAAATATTGATTACATGAATTTGAAGATTTATTGTTCTATGCCTCAGTGCCAGAAACAAACAAAAAAGAACGGTGGTGATACCCATAGCTGATTTAACTTTTAAAGAGGACACGCATTCATATTTTCTAGGTGAGATGCCTATCCCCTCGGTTTCGGAGATCATAAAACCTATCTATCAAAAAATCTACGGCAAAGTTGATTCGCAAACTTTAAAAACTGCTGCTGATAGAGGGACAAGAGTTCATAGATCTGTTGAGTTTTTATCTAAGTATAACCTTTATAGCGTAGACAGCGACATTTCAGGTTACATTGCCGCATATCAAAAATTCAGATCAGACTACCAAGATTGGAAATTGCTTCATTCAGAGCTGCGAACCTATCATAAATCACTTCTTTATGGAATGACTGTCGATGAGGTATACAAAACTTTTGAAGGTTTAATAATTTGCGACATTAAGACAACAAAAGTCGCTCATCCGAATGTATGGAGTGTACAGTTAGCCGCGTATAAATCAGGTTTTGAAAGTCAGTATAACAAAGTTTCTAAAATAGTGGCACTTCAGCTTTTTGAAGATGGGAATTACATACTCCATGAGCTTAAAGACAACTTTTCAATATTTTTATCCTGCTTAGAAATCTATAAATTCGAGGCGAAAAAATAAACGAATTAGAAACAAAAAATTAAAAAGGAGATTTTAAAATGCAAGAACAAACAGCCATGTCGGTATATTTATCTAATGAAAAAACACGAAAATACTTAGAATCTGTTCTAGGTGAGAAAACAGGACAATTTATCACAAGCCTTACAAGTTTAGCAAGCAGCTCAAAAACGCTTAAAAACTGCGACAGGAACAGCTTATTAGCGTGCGCTTTGAAAGCTACATCAATGGATCTGCCATTTGATCCAAATTTAGGATTTGCGTGGTCTGTGCCGTATAAAACCACGGCTACATTTCAAATCGGAACAAAAGGATACACTCAGCTTGCGCTCAGAACAGGACAATACAAAGCGTTAAATGCAAGAGACGTTCGGGAAGGTGAATTTTGCGGTCGTGATTTTGTTGGCGACCCAATCATAAAATGGCTGCCGGATGAAGACCGCTCAGATAAAAAAGTTATCGGTTTTATGGCAGGGCTTCAGCTTACAAACGGGTTTCAAAAAGTAATTTACTGGACTACTCAAGACGTAGAGAAACATGCGTACAGGTATTCCCAAAGCTACCGAAAGTACAAAAAAACCGGAAATACTGACGATGCAATTTGGGCACTGCAATTTGATCGCATGGCCGAAAAGACCGTATTAAAAGCACTGATTTCAAGGTACGGCATAATGTCCACTGATATGCAAACTGCGGTTAAATCAGATCAATCGAAATTAAAGGTAAATGTGGAAACCGGCGAAGAAACTATTGAATACATAGATAACCCAAGCGTTTTGAAAATTGAGGCGTTGTCTACAGAAGAACAGCGAAGACTTTTAGAAAAATATGGCGGAGATAAGATTTCTAAATTATTAGGTAACTTTAATCTCCAAAGCCTAAATGAACTCCAAAAAGAGGATTTAGAAAATTTTGAAAAGGAGCTTGAAAGTTTATGAGTGTAAAATTTGTTGTATACGGTAATCCTCGTGGCAAACAAAGACCAAGAATGTGCTATGTGAACGGCAGAACGATAGTATATACACCGAAGCCCACAAAAGAGTATGAAAGGAAAATAAAGAAATGTTATAAAGCTGTTTCCAAAAACTTTTTTGATAAAAATGTACCTGTGGAAGTTAATATAAAGGCGTTTTTCCCTATTCTTAAAAGTATTTCGGAAAAACTCAAAATCAAATTTTTATCCGGTGAAATACTGCCAACAAAGCCTCCCGATATAGACAATGTGGCCAAAATTGTGTGCGATGCCTTAAATGGTATCGCCTTTTTTGATGACAGCCAAGTTTGTAGATTGATCGTTGAAAAATGTTATTCCTTAATACCTAAAATTGTGGTTGAGCTTAAAGAAATGGAGACTGAGTGAAATGAGTAAAAAAACAGTAAAAATTTATGATGATGAAAAAATGATTTATGAAGGCAATTTAACAGGAAATACTTGCCTCCTGAAAGGTAGGCTATATAAAGATCCGAAAGCGCAAGGCAAAGCAGTTTGTTTTTCCTTACAGATAAGTAATGGAAAAAACCCTGAAACAAATCAGTGGAATAACCCAACTTATGCTGACTGCTCGGCGTTTGGAGATTTATCAAAAGCAATCCTCGAAAGATACCATGAAAAAGATTATATCTGGATAATCGGAAAATTCTATTCAAAATCGTATGAGGGCAAAATTTATAAGGGATTTATTATCAAGGACGTTATAAATTTAAAACCTGAATCTAGCAGCAACCCTGATAGCAAGAATTTCATTGGGGATTCCGATTTACCGTTTTAATTTTAAAATTAGGAAGTGTATTTACATGGACATAGTAAAACTTGAAGGAATTTATGTTGAAGGTTACGGAACAATAGCAAAATCCGTTATGCAGGATAGAAATTTACACACAACAGCAAAAGCAATTTACGCTTACATGAGCAGTTTTGCCGGAGGATCTCAAAGTTGCTTTCCTACTCGCTCAAAAATAGCTTATGATCTGCAAATTTCAAATGAAACGCTGGGGAAATATCTTAAACAGCTATCTGAAAACGGCTATATAACTATTGAACAAACAAAAAAGAAAGGAAGATTTGCTTGTAACATCTACACTATTTTATGCACGAAAAAACCGTGTACGGAAATTACCGTTACGGAAAATTCCGAATACGGAAATCTGGATGCTAATAATAACAGTCTTAATAAAAACAGTTCTTTTAATAATAACAATGATAATATATATGTCCAAAATTCCGCAGCTAATGGTGCTGCTAAACAAAAAGCATTGCTGAATTTTGAACGCTTTTACTCCCTGTACCCCAAAAAGAAGAAGAAAGCTAAAGCTTTAAGCTGGTTCTTAAAACATCAGCCTAGTTGTGAGCTTGTGGATAAAATGCTTGAAGCTGTTAAGCAGCAATCCCTCACCCTTGATTGGCAAAAAGCTAACGGTAAATATATTCCGCACCCGTGTTCGTGGCTAAATGCTGAAGCTTGGGAAAATGAAATAGACCCTTCAGAAATTGCGGATATCTCAGAAAAAAGCACATCTCGCTTGTTGGCAATAGAACTTTTTGAAAGATTGCGCCGACAGCAATATGAAAAATCCACAGAAAACGAAAAACTAATAAAATCCTGGGCTGTTGTGATTGACGAGTATCTGTCCTTAGAGCGTACAAAAGAGCGTGAAGACAGAATTTTTTATGCAATCGAGCAGGCTACAACCGCTGATTACTGGAAAAGCAGGATTGTTGACGCCGAAAATTTGATTAAAAATATTAATTTCATAAAGTGAGGCTATGCTGTATGGACTTAAACTTAGAAACAGCAAAAGAAACCGAGATGTCGCTGATTGGTGCAATTTTAATAGACGAAAAATCTTTAGCTAAAGTGATTGATAAAGTTACTGCTAAGGATTTTTGCTTTGATGAACTTCGGCTTGCTTATGAAGCCATTTTAAAGCTTTCTAATGCCGGCAAACCAATTGACTACATAACAGTTTTACATCAAGTAAACGCTAACAACCCGGGCTACGAAACAGAGATGAAAAAGCTTTTGTTCGAGTGCGCAAATACCCTTCCCTTTGTCAGCCATATTCAGCAGTATGCGAGTATTATCTCAAAATCACGAATTGCACGAGATCTAAACAATTTACTTTCCGAAACATTTGCAAGCGGTATCACAAGTGAAAATTCCAATCAAGTGGCGGAAAATTTGATTAGCAAAGCTTCAGAAATAATTTCAGTAAATCGAAAAAAGAAATTAGTATCAATTGAATCTGTTGCTTCGAATTTATTTAAAAGTTACGGCGAAAACACAGAATCACAGGAAAATAGATGTGATACAGGATTTTCTAAACTCGACAGCATCTTAAAAGGCATGAGTGCCGGAAATTTAATTATTCTGGCATCCCGTCCTAAAGTTGGCAAAACTTCATTTGCAATAAAAGTTGCTCAAAATGCTGCAAATAAAGGCAAAAAGGTTGTATTTTACAGTCAGGAAATGCTAGGAAGCGAACTGTGCGAAAGGCTAATTGCTGAGAATTCATCTGTTTCGATGAATACACTGATTGACAAGAAATTTCAAGATAAAAGCAGGCCCACAGATATAGTTCAAAAGGAGATCGGTAACATTGCAAAATCGGTTGATAAGATTTGTGAGTATCCGATTTTAATAAACGATTCACCCAGCGTTTCTGTGCAAGATATTCGCTTTGATTGCAGATTAATAAATAATCTTGGACTTATCATAGTCGATTATCTTCAGCTTATGAAACCAACCAAAAAAGCAGAAAACAGAAATAATGAAATTGGACAAATAAGTCGTGAGCTTAAATGTCTGGCTACTGAATTAAATGTTCCGATCTTATGTTTGTCTCAGCTTAATCGTGTGAGTGATGAAAATAAGCGCCCGTCGCCTTCGGAGCTGCGAGACAGCGGTTCAATTGAGCAGGATGCAAACAAAGTTTTGCTTATGTGGTGCGTAGAAAAACATTTGAACGAAAAAGGCTTTTTAGAATCAAAAACCATTGGAATTGATGCAGCTCTAAACCGCCGCGGAAACACCGGAATTACCCTTTTTAATTTCAGTGGCAAGCATATGAAATTTACTGAACTTGAAAAAAAGTACGCGGAAAAAGAAGAAACATCAAACTGGCGAAATAGATTTATTTAAACGGAGGAAATGATAATGTTTTTAAATATTTTATCGGGATTACTTTGCTTTTTATTCGGGTTTTATTACGGAGTTTGGTACATGAAAATCAAGTATCTTATGCTCGGCAAACATTTACTAATAGTTTTGGATGAAGACAGTACGTATAGCACTGATTTTTTCACAGGTGTCTGTGTGACACTGAATACACTTTTTGAAAATAAGCTAGATACTGAAGTTAAGCTTTCGCTTACTAAAAAAATGATTACTCAGCACGACAAGGAGAGAAAAAATGCCGAAAAGAAGTAACCGCATAATTTTGGATAATGAATACTACATAGAAGCTGATCCTTTAAACTGGATACTTAAAAAAAGGCGTAAATCTCTCAAGTCACAGGATAAGGTTCTTGGTTATTACTCAAATCTCGAAGATGCTCTTTACGCTTATGAAGAAAAAATGACAAAAAAAGCGTGCTTAGACTATGATATGGAGATTTATATACGAAAAGCAATTAAGTTGCTAGGAGATATAAAAAATCTTGTTAAATCGCTTGCTATCACACTTGATTTTAAAATTAAAAAGGATAGTTGAAATGATATGGATATAAAAGAAGTCAAAGCCAAAATGCACGATATTGTTTTTTATGAGCTGGACGACAAAATTATAAGTTATAAACTTACAGCTTGTATTCTTCGGATGAACAACTGCGGAGATTATTTTTATCAGGCGGAACTGTTGGATTTAAAGTCCGGCAATTCAGTTATTATTGTTCCTCTTGAAAAAGTGAGATTGTCAAAATAAATAGATTTAATTTTGACAACTTGATATTATAAATTTAAATTAAAAAAGGATGTGGAATTTTATGGCAGAAAAATATTGTCAATCTTGCGCAATGCCTATGGGCGAAACCGATGAAATGTACGGTTACAATATAGATGGCAGTAAAAATGAAGATTATTGTAAGTATTGCTTTGAAAACGGCAAATTTATTCAAGAGTGTACGATAGAGGAAATGATTGAAATTTGTGTCCCGCACATGATAAAACAAGGTATGAGTGAAGAAGAAGCAAGAAAAATTATGATAAATTGTTTGCCAAAACTTAAAAGATGGCAATCTAATTAAAAGTCAAAAGGCAGATATTGCTGTAAAAATAAGTTTAATCAATTACATAAAATTATAAAAAATCCTGAGAGTTAAGAAGTTTTCTTACCTTTCGGGATTTTATTTTGGAGGAGTTGAATTTTATGAATAAAGATAGAAAATATTTCCAATAATGTTTTTGGAATATAGTGATAATAAGCAAGGATGATTAATTTGAATGTAGTTGTAGAAGGGATGCTTAGAAGTTTACTTAGTTTCTCTGTAATGCTTTTAATTACCAGAATAGTGGGTAAAAAACAACTAGGGCAACTTAATATTTTCACTTATATTACAGGGATTGTAGTAGGAAATATGGCAAGCGAAATAATAGTACGCAAAGAAATGCCCATTATTGAAGGCATAATCGGTATAGTTAGTTGGAGTATACTTGTAATTATTATTGAATTTATAAGCATAAAAAGTGTAAAGGCACGGGGTATGTTGAACGGTTCACCTTCTATAGTAATTAGAAAAGGTAAAATAGTAGAAAAAACTCTAAAACATCTAAGGCTTAATGTTGATGATCTAACAATGCTGCTTAGAACCAACAAGGTTTTTTCAATAGTAGATGTTGATTATGCAATTTTAGAAGCTAATGGTGATTTAAGTGTACTTAAAAAACCTGAAAAAGAAGTTATAACTAGAGAAGATATGATGATCAAAACTAAAAATGAAAGTGCTATGCCGATTGAAATAATAGTTGACGGAATTGTGCTATACAAAAATTTACAAGATGCAGGATATTCAAAGGATTGGTTAGATGAAAAATTAAAAAAAGAAAATGCTGTAAGTAAAGATGTTTTATATTCAGAGGTTCAGACTGATGGAACAATCTACATCCAAAAAAGAGAAAGCTAGTCCTGAGACAATTATTTTCACATTACAAAACGGCAAATATAATTAAATAATTTTAATAAGCAAATAGATAAAGATTAATTTTATCTATTTGCTTTATAGCTTATAGGAGGAAATAAAATTATATGGATAAAGATGAAATAAAAGAAGCATTTGGAGAAGACGTTGATATTATACGAAAAGGAACATCTGAAACCACTTACTATGTTGACGGAACTAAAAAATTACAGCCTAGATCGGAAATTACTCCCAACAACATAGGAACAGCAGAAAAAATCATGAAAATTGCGACAGGACGCGGAAGTAAAGTGTATGAAACCCCTTTACAATTTGCGATTGCTTTGAAAGGATTTGAACAATGGTGTATTGATAAAAATGTAGCTCCATCTTATGCCGGACTTAGTTTTTATCTTAATATTTCCAAAGATACTTTAATTAAATATACAAGGGATAAAACAGAATTCACTTGTTATAACCTAATTGACAGTATTACCGGGGAATATATTTATTCTACCAATGATAAGTTCAAACTCGATAAATATATAAATTCCAACTATATAGTAATGGATGAAAATAGTATTAAACCCATTAATTATATTAAAGATAATAAAATAAATAAAAATAAAGTTATATCTGTTAAAGACAAGGTAAGTAAAGGTGAATATATTGTGGATATGTGTACGGTAAATTTCGCCAAAATTCTT
>JAEWWM010000050.1 GCA_023458915.1 Bacillota bacterium | reverse complement strand
CGTAAACTTTCTGCAGAATTTTTATCATTTATATTTTTTATTTTCATTAAAACTTGAGATTTATGAATTCTTAAATCTGTAACGTCAATAGGTAACTTATTGACATCAGTAAAAAATCTTTTTATTTGCAAAAAATCTTCAGGGCTATCGCACCACGGCTCGATTTTTATCTCACCTTTTATTCCTCTTGAACCCACTATTTTACCGATGCAAAGATAATCATTTTTCACCATAAACTAACCAATCTCTACAGCAACTCTAATTTGATTTTTAATAGCGGCAGACCTAGCTATATTTCTGATAGATTTTGCTATGCGTCCCTGCTTGCCAATTATTCTGCCCATGTCGCTTTCGTCCACAAGAATTCTGTAAACAACCAAGCCGTCCTGTGCGGAAGAATCTTTTTCAATCCGGACTTTTTCGCGGTTTATAACAAGCTCGCGTACAATAACATTTAAAAGATTTTCGATCATGTCATCCATCAAAAATCTACCACCTTTTTATTTAAAATTACTCCGCTTTAGTATTACCAAAATTTAATATATTAGATCGCGTTTCTTCCCTTATGTTAGCCATTAACGAAGAAAAAACACAAAAATCTACCATTAAACTTCCGATACCTCTGCCTCGGCTTTTACTTTCCTGCTTTTCACCTTTGGCTTTTCGGTGCCTTTTTCTACGTCTACATTATTACTTACAATTTTTATAATGCTTCTCACCCTGTCAGTCGGTTGAGCACCGTTTTTAATCCATTTTTCTACCTTCTCCATGTCGAGCTTTATGTCTGAAGGCTCTACCATAGGATTAAAGTACCCGATTTCTTCAATGCACCTTCCATCGCGCGGTGAACGCGAATCCGCAACCACTATTCTGTAAAAAGGTTTTTTGTGAGCTCCCATTCTGCGAAGTCTTATTTTTACTGCCATTGTTATTTTCCTCCATTTAAAAATTAAAATTTTATTTTATATATTTAAAATAAGATGTGTTTACTTCATAATGTTTTGGACGCTTTATTTTCCGCTATATAATGGGAAGGGAAGCCAAAAAATAATTACTTAAGCAACACTCTTTTAAAAAATATAAACTAATTAAAAGAATCCAGGGAATCCAAATCTACGCTTTCCTTTTTTAGATTTACCACCAAATTTTTTCATCATTTTTTGCATTTCTTCAAATTGCTTTAAAAGGCGGTTTACATCTTCAACTTTAACACCGCTGCCAGCTGCAATCCGCTTTTTTCGAGAGGGGTTTATAATGCTTGGTTTTCTCTTTTCTTTAGGGGTCATAGATAAAATTATTGAGTAAGTTCTGTCCATCATTTTATCGTCTATATCAACATCTTTTAATTGCTTATCCATACCCGGAAGCTTGGTAAGCACTGATTTTAGTGGCCCCATTTTTTTAATTTGCATCATTTGATCTTTAAGATCGTCCAAATCAAAATTACTTTTTTCGATCTTTTGCGCCATTCTCTCGGCTTCATTTTTATCAAAATTCGCTGCAGCATCCTCGATTAGAGTTAACATATCGCCCATACCTAAAATTCGCGATGCCATCCTGTCTGGGTGAAATTCTTCCAAATTTTCGGGCTTTTCGCCCGTGCCAATAAATTTAATCGATTTGCCTGTTATAGACTTCACCGAAAGCGCCGCGCCGCCGCGCGCATCGCCATCCATCTTCGTTAAAATAATGCCCGTAATATCAAGCGAATCGTTAAATAACTTTGCAACGTTTACAGCATCTTGACCTGTCATTGCATCGACTACAAGCAAAATTTCTTGCGGATTCAAAGCTGATTTTAGTTCTTTAAGTTCATTCATTAAAATTTCATCAATGTGAAGCCGTCCTGCAGTATCAATAATTACAACATCGTAGCCATGATCTTTCGAATATAATAAGGCCTCATTTGAAATCTTGACAGGAGACTCATTCCCCATTTCAAAAACGTGCACTCCGATTTGTGAACCTAAAATTTCAAGCTGTTTTATAGCCGCCGGTCGATAAACGTCACACGCAACTAAAATCGGACGCCTACCTTGTTTTTTTAATGTAAGTGCAAGCTTTGCCGCGTGCGTGGTTTTGCCTGAACCTTGAAGTCCACACAGCATTATAATCGTTGGGGGATTAGAAGAAATATTAAGAGCATTTTTCCCCTCGCCCATTATATTTGTAAGCTCTTCATTGACAATCTTTATAACCATCTGAGCAGGAGTTAAACTCTCCATTACTTCCGAACCTATCGCCCGTTCAACCACTTTGTCGGTAAATTCTTTGGCAACTTTGTAGTTAACGTCTGCCTCCAAAAGTGCAAGACGCACTTCACGCATGGAATTTTTAACGTCGCTTTCAGTTAGTTTGCCTTTTGATTTAAGCTTTTTGAATGCTGCTGAAATTTTCTCCGAAAGGCTTTCAAATGCCAAGATATCACCAAACTTTCCCTCTTATGTAATTTACTCGCTATATTTTGCGGTTATTTTTAAAATACTCTCTAAATCAGAATTTTTGTTCGCTTTGTTTTGAATATTTTCTATAATTTTTTCAATGGATTTAAAATCGCTTTTCATTTTATCAATTTTTCTTAAAAATCCAAGTTTACTTTCCATTTTGGTGAGGATGAGCTCTGCACGCTTGATAGAATCAAAGACCCCCTGCCGGCTTTTGCTAACGTTATCTGCAATTTCAGATAACGATAAATCATGATTATAATATGAATCAAGGTCTTCATGCTGAGCTTTTGACAGCACTTTGCCATATAAATCCAAAAGAATCGGAATTTTAACATCTTTGTTCATAGGCGCTTACTTCCTGAAAAATTATAAGCCGTCAAGCTTTTCACTTTACAGACTATAATGAGTTTACAATAATTTTATTTTTGTGTCAAGAATTTTTAGAACGTAATAATAGCTCCACAAAATCATATATTTTAAGAGTAGTCCAAAAAATCAAACAAATTGAGGGCTGAGGGCTAATGCATATAAATTTTTATATAAATAAATTAAAGATAAAGAGCAAAACTATTATTCTTTTAGCTATTCTCTCGCTTGCCGTTTTGCCGCTTTTTTGCATACCCTTTTATTCCCACAAAACAAATAAACCTGAAAATTCACCTGAAGATATTAAACTGCCGATTGTAATGTATCATTTAATTCTTAAAAACCCAGGAGTTAAAAATAGATTTATAATATCAGTTGACACTTTTGAAGAAGACCTAAGATACATAAAAGCAAACGGATATACAACAATTTTAGTAAAAGATCTAATTGATTACACTGAAAACAAAAAAGAGCTTCCGAAAAAACCAATCATTTTGACTTTTGACGATGGGGCTTATAATAACTATCTTTATGCTTTCCCGCTCGCCAAAAAATACGAAGCAAAATTTATTTTTTCACCAATCAGTAAAAAAATCGACAAATTTACGGAGGTAGCAGATAAAAATCCTTCATATGCTTATGCTGACTGGAACCAAATTCTTGAAATGGCAAATTCGAAGCTTGTAGAAATTCAAAATCACACTTACGATATGCATAGTGACAAAAAACCACGAATCGGGTGCACTAAAATGAGCGGAGAGGCTGAAGATCATTATAAAGAAAAACTCACAAAAGACCTTTTAACGGCTCAAAAAACTATCAAAGAAAAAGTAAATACGGAGCCAACGGCATTTTTTTATCCTTTTGGCGCTTACAGTGAATCCACTGAAAAAATCGTGAAATCACTCGGATTCAAAGCAACATTTAACTGTGAAAGCAAAGTTAATTTGATAAAAAAAGATTCCGAATGTCTTTACGGGCTTTGCAGGTTTTTGCGCCCACCAGGAGTACCATCTGCAATCTTTTTTGAAAAATTTCGGAAATAATATGCTCTAAAATATCATATAAATTTACAAGCGATAGCTGAATTTATATAAAAGGAAAATGTAAAACCCACCTTAAAATTACTACTGCTAATTTATAAATAAATCTGATTTTATGGAGTGATATGATGCCAACAGTTTACTTTAAAACAAATCCGCCAACAGATATGAATTTGCCTCATAGTGAGGATATGAACTATTATTTAAATCTTATAATAAGTGAAATGGCGGACTGCCTTCATTCAAACGGCGTGAATTTTGTAGATATAAACAGGCGGCAGTCAACAAGCCCTCAACCCTTTGACGTAACCGATGCAGTTGAAATAAACTTAGCAATAAATCCAATGTCAGGTCCTATCTCTTGCGAAACTGAGGGAATGATTATATATTTCACCCCGGGTAACCCAATGTCAAAAAGACTGGCAACCACTATCAGCAAAAATATGGAGAACATATACCCCGATCCTTTTCGCATTAAACTTATGCCACTGGAATTCCCTAATGTATCCGCCGAAAACATTTTTCCATCCATTACAATCGGGACGTGTTACGCTGAAAACCCGGAAAACGTTGCTTGGCTTCGTGAAAATACAGAAGAAATAGCAAGAGGCGTAGTAATGTCTATTATGGAATATTTCGGACGCCCATTTACGCCGTGCAAAAAACACGAATTTGGGGTTACGAATCAAGATACAAGCACTTTTAAGCGCCCGAATTTGAATTCAGAGATCGTTGAAAGTTTAAAAGCCAATACAAAGGTTAAAATAGTAGGACAGTGGGAAGACTGGTACATAATTTACCATAATAATAATCTGGGCTATGTACAAACTCAATTTATAACAACGGCAACATCATAATAAATCCCCTACTGGTTTAACCGGTGGGGGGTTACTGCAATTTATATATACAATTAATATTAAAGTCTTCACAAAATTTAAGCGTGAAGAATGTTTTTGCAGTGCAGTGAGTGAAATTATTTCTGTTAGTAGACAAATTTTTTATTAAAATGTAAAATAGCATTCGGTTTTTTAACATATCTAAAAATCGAGGAGAAACTATGCAGGAAAAATACACCGACTTTATTCAAAAATTTAAAAATAAAAAAATAATGTTTTGCGGGCTTGGGCGAAGCAACATCCCATTTATTAATATACTAACAGATGAAAAAATAAAGGTTATAGTCTATGACTCGCAGGAAGAAAAAAATTTTGATAAGCAGCTTATAAATAATTTTAAAAATAATTCTTACATTGACTTTCGGCTAGCTGATGAAACTGTCTGGAATGAAAATTTAGATATTATTGTAAGATCCCCAGGCGTGAATTTTTTGTTAAATAAAATAACAAACGCTAGGGGAAAAGGCGCAATAATTACATCTGAAATGGAAATATTTTTTGATTTATGCCCATGCCGCATTATTGGAATTACAGGGAGCGACGGTAAAACCACAGTTACAACTATTATTTCTGAAATATTAAAAAATGAAGGATTTAAAGTTCATTTGGGCGGAAATATCGGAAATCCGCTTTTACCCAAGATAAAAAGCATAAAAAAAGAAGATATCGCTGTTGTAGAGCTTTCAAGTTTTCAGCTGATTTCCATGCGAAAAAGCCCTGATATGGCAGTTATAACAAATATTTCGCCAAACCACCTTGATGTTCACAAAGATATGGATGAATATACAGACGCTAAAAAACAAATTATTTTTCACCAAAATGCTTTTTCAAAAGCCACTTTAAATTTTGATAATATTGAAACTCAAAAAATGAATGATGATGTTCGTGGGAAACTAATATTTTTCAGCAGGAAAGAAAAACTTGAAAATGGCATATGGGTAGACGAAAATAAAGATATAATTTTTTCATCAAATAGGGAAAACCAAAAAATCATAAACACTTCCGAGATAAAACTCCCAGGAAAACATAACCTTGAAAATTACCTTGCAGCCATAGCGTGCATTCATGATTTAGTTAGTATAAAAAGCATAAAAACCGTAGCAAATTCATTTGCCGGCGTTCCTCACAGGATAGAATTTGTAAAAGATTTTAATGGCGTATCTTATTATAATGATTCTATTGCCTCAAGCCCCAACCGCACAATAAATGGTACGCTTTCTCTGTTTGGGCAAAAAATAATTTTAATTGCCGGTGGGTACGACAAAAAAATACCTTTTGATAGTCTTGCCAAAGAAATTATTAAAAAAGTGTCTATTTTAATTTTAATGGGTGCAACCGCAGGCAAAATAGAAAACGAAATAATAAAATTAAAATATTATAATAAAGAAAAACTTACCATAATAAAAGTAAGTTCTATGAAAGATGCTGTGAACAAAGCTTCACAACATTCTAAAACCGGCGATATCGTTGTACTCTCTCCTGCATGCGCAAGTTTTGACCTTTACAAAGATTTTGAAGAGCGCGGAAATCAATTTAAAACTCTTGTAAATAACTTAAAATAAATATTTTTCAAAAAGATGTAAAAAACAAAGGAGAAGGAAAATTTATGGCTATTTCAAAAAAAGGATTATGGGTTATAATCTCAATTCTAACAGCATTGTTGCTGGTTGAAAGTTGTATTTACCGGCATGAAATAGTATGGACCTCTTTATACTATAAAAACAAAATCGTGAAAATTTATGACGATTATAAAAACCGCAAAGAAGCGCCTAAAGCACTTGAAAAATTTCTTTCGGCTGACATAAAACCAAAATCAGTAATTATATTTGAGTTTAATGCGCATCACCACGAATGTATGCCTGGATATGCCAAATACTTCACAGACCTCGGATATAACGTTGACGTACTAATTAAGTCAGGCTGCGAAAATGCTTTAGAACTTTTTGAACCAAAGGACAAGCTTAGGATATTCACATTTAATAACATAGATCAAGTATCATATTTAAGCTCTGAAATATCAGGTAAATTTTCAAAATATGACGCTGCTCTTTTGGAAAGCACTGAATCTTACCACAGGGAAAAAGAATTAATAGAAAAACTCGGGTTTTTCAGTAATCCAAAATCGCTATTTGTAACACACGACACAGAATTTATACATGATATGGGAATTGAGGATTACTATGTATTTGTTTTAGGAGATTTTAGCAAAGGACTGTATGTAAATCCCCACTATTTTAGTGAATTCCCAGTTCACATAAAAAATAAAAAAACACGCTTTTTCATTACATCAACAGCAGGAAGAAGTTATGGCAAGCTGGTTGAATCAGCAAAAAAATTAAAAAATAGTGGTCTGGATTTTGAAGTTGTGGTGGTTGGAAGGTCAGACATTTTTTCAAAAGAAAGAATTCCAAAAGAACTTTCAAATAATTTCATTTTTAAACAACATATCCCTTATACAGAGATGTATAAGGAAGCCCAAAATTCTGATTATATTATTATCCCTTTAGAAGCTGAAAATAATGATGACAATATATTTAAAACTCGTAGAGTCACAGGATCCGCACAGCTTGCGTATGGATTTTCAAAACCTGTTATAATATCTGAAGATTTTGCGGACTTTTATAAATTCAACTCCGAAACTGCTTTTATATACGGCGAAGATAAAAGCCTCACTAAGGCTATGACGGAAGCTATAAATACAAGCTCGAAGAGTTATTCAAAAATGTCCGCAAATGTAACTGCTTTAGCAAAGAAAATATATGAAACCTCGCTAAATAATGTGAAAAAAGCTCTGGCTAAATAAACTTAACTTAAAGTAAGCAGCTCCCTCATCAATTGTGATGAAGGGCTCTCTTTACCACCTGTAGAAATATAGGAAGCATTATCTTTATTGAATTTTAAACCAAGCCATTTAATTTTTTAGTTATATCAGCTTCTGAAAAATTTTTGTTCATAATTTTCACTACTTGCTTTTTAAAGATGCTTACATTAAACGTTTCTCCTCCCGCTTCTGCAGTGAGAGGAGAAACTAAAATAGTTACTTAATAAATATTACTTATTTTTTATTCTTCGATGCCATTTTCGTAATTTTCTTCTAATTCCTCACTAATTTCAGGCGCTGTGTAAACAGAATCGTCTTCTTTCGGTTTAATATCCAGGTAAAAATTGGCTTGCGCCGCACTTACATACGGGGACACGTAAATATAAGCTATTCCGAACGTCAGGGCTGCTAACAAATACCACCAGAAGAAGGAAAGCATCAAGATAAAATAATCCATTTTGTGGCCATCCATTAAGCGTTTGCTTTTATTTAATGCTTCAAGAGCCGTAATTTCAGGATTTTCTGCCAAAATATAATAAGACATTGAATAAGATATATATTTAATTATTCCCGGAACAATCAGGAGAAGAGTCCACAGAAACGTGAAAAAACCTATAATAATTTGAAGCCATAATGATTTTCCAAAGGAGTTCACTCCGCTCAAAAATTTATCGAGAGAAGGTGCTTCATCTTTTGAAAGATTTAAATAAATTCTGCTGAGTCCTAATTTAAATGCCGGAAAAATTAAAAATGAGATTATTGACAATAAAGAAATTAGAGTAATAATACCAGCAGGATAATAGGGTTCAGCTAAAAATCGATTGATTTCACGCATAAAATACCTGTTGTTAGGCCAACTGGCGCAGCCATATTTGACGAGTTCTCTATAACCGGATAGCATATATTTTACGCCAGGATGAACGCCATTTTGAAACCAAAATGATGACGTTCTAGGATAATAAAATGTTCTCGCTAACATTTCTGCAATAGAGCTTAGGTGCGAAATAACATAAACTCCAAAGTGGCACAGAATTAAAATCAGAATATTACCGCTGATTTGTGTTCTCGCCTTTAATTTTAGTTCAGTTCTTGTCATTGAAAAGGCCTCCTTTTTGGTCGCAAATTCTATTTATGGGCATATAATATCAATAAATTTATTAAAAGTCAATAAAAATTCATAAAAAGAAACGTAAAATACCACTAAAGTTACAATCCCAACTTTTTTAAATAAATTCCTGTATAAGAGTTTTTATTTTTTGCTACTTCTTCCGGTGTGCCCTGTGCAACAATTGTGCCGCCATTTTCTCCGCCTTCCGGGCCTAAATCTATTAAATAATCGCAAATTTTTATTAAGTCTAAATTGTGCTCAATAATTAAAATAGTATTTCCTGATTTTACTAATTTTTGGAGTACTTCCGTCAATTTGTGAACATCTGCTATATGAAGACCGGTGGTAGGTTCATCTAGGATATATAAAGTTTTTCCTGTAGCTTTTTTTGAAAGTTCTGTTGCAAGTTTTACCCTCTGAGCTTCTCCACCTGAAAGAGTAGTTGCGGGTTGACCAAGTTTTATATATCCAAGCCCTACTTCGCACAAAGTATCAAGTTTTCTTTTTATTTTTGGTATGTTTTCAAAGAAATTTACTGCTTCATCGACCGTCATTTCAAGAACATCACTTATATTTTTGCCTTTATATTTAACTGCCAGTGTTTCTCGGCTATATCTTTTACCCTTGCACACCTCGCACGGGACAAATATATCCGAGAGGAAATGCATCTCAATTTTAATAATACCGTCACCTTGGCATGCCTCACATCTTCCGCCTTTTACGTTAAATGAAAATCGTCCGCTGCTAAAACCCTTAGATTTTGCGTCGTTTGTTGAAGCAAAAAGTTCGCGAATATCGGTAAATACTCCTGTGTATGTTGCGGGATTTGAGCGCGGCGTTCTGCCAATTGGCGACTGGCTTATATCAATAACTTTATCAAGATTTTCGATTCCTAAAATTTCTTTGTGTTTGCCTGCTACTTGTTTAGCGCGGTTAAGAATGGAAGATAATTTTTTATATATTATCTCGTTGACTAAAGTTGACTTCCCTGACCCGGAAACTCCTGTGACCCCTGTTATAGTTCCAAGTGGAATTGATACGTCAATGTTTTTTAAATTATTTTCTGAAGCTCCAATAACTTTCAAAAATTCGCCATTCCCTTTTCTGCGCGTAGACGGTATTGGTATATTTTTCTCACCACTCAAATATTGCCCTGTTATGGAATTTTTACACGCTTTTATATCTTCAACTGTGCCCGCACATACAATATTTCCTCCATTAATTCCTGAACCCGGGCCAACATCAATTATATAATCTGCGGCGTACATTGTATCTTCGTCATGCTCTACAACTATAACAGTATTTCCTGCGTCACGAAGATTTTTAAGTGTATGAAGGAGCTTGTCATTATCACGTTGATGAAGGCCAATGCTTGGTTCATCAAGAACGTAAAGTACCCCCATTAGCGATGATCCAATTTGAGTTGCAAGCCTTATTCTTTGACTTTCACCGCCTGAAAGAGTGCCGGAATTGCGCGAAAGTGTTAAATATTCAAGACCTACGTTTTTCAAAAACATAAGTCGATCTTTAATTTCTTTTAATATAGGTTCTGCTATTATAGAATCTTTACTTTTAAGTTTTAAATTACTAATGAATTCTAAAATATGTTTTACTGATTTATCGCAAAGGTCTGATATATTAATTTTTCCAACAGTAACGCTAAGAGCGACATGGGATAAACGTTTTCCCCCACATTCATCACACGGTATCTCGTCCATAAAAGATTCAATTTCTTGTTTAATCCATGCGCTTTGCGTTTCGTGAAATCGACGCTCAAGATTCGGAATAATTCCTTCAAAAGTGTTTTTGTATGTGGATCTTCCATAAGAAGTTTCCCTAACTAAATTCAGAGTTTCGCCGTTTGTCCCATAAAGAACTACATTAAGTATTTCTTCAGGCAGATCTTTAATGGGAATATCTAATGAAAAGCTATACCTTCTTGAAAGGGCGCTAAAATACATATTAGCGATAGAATTCCCTTCCATTGACCACCCGCTTCCTTTAATTCCACCTTCATTTATAGATTTGTTTTTATCTGGTACTATTAAATTAGGGTCTACTTTCATAAAAACTCCAAGTCCCGTGCATTTTTTGCAGGCTCCAAATGGGCTGTTAAATGAAAACATTCGAGGAGCAAGCTCCGAAATAGCAATATTATGGTCAGGACAAGCATAGTTTTTTGAAAAAACAACATCTTCTTTCGAGTCAACATTTACTATAATCATACCGTTTGAAAGTTCGACCGCAGTTTCAACTGCCTCTGAAATTCGAGATTTTATATCATTTTTTATTACTATTCTGTCAACTATAACTTCAATATTATGTTTTTGTGTTTTTGAAAGTTTAATTTTTTCTGATAAATCGCGAATTTCACCATCAATGCGCGCTCTTACAAAACCGTTTTTTCTAATTAGATCCAGTTCCTTAGTGTGTTCACCTTTTTTGCCTCGTGCAACTGGAGAAAGAATTTGAATTTTGCATCCATCGCCAAATTCCATTATTTTATCAACTATTTGATCTACTGTTTGATGAGTGATTTCTTTGCCACAAATAGGACAATGTGGTACACCTATGCGCGCATATAAAAGCCGAAGGTAATCATATATTTCTGTAACTGTCCCGACTGTAGAACGCGGATTTCTAGAAGTGGTTTTTTGATCAATTGATATTGAAGGAGAAAGGCCTTCAATGCTTTCAACATCAGGCTTGTTCATCTGGCCAAGAAATTGTCTTGCATATGCAGAAAGTGATTCCATATATCTTCGTTGACCTTCTGCATATATAGTATCGAATGCAAGTGAAGATTTTCCCGAACCGGAAAGTCCTGTAAATATAACTAATTTATCTCGCGGTACGGTTAAATTTACATTTTTTAAATTGTGCTCTTTTGCGCCTTTAATAACTATGTTTTGCATTATATTCATCACCTCTTTTTACAAATTCTGTAACTTTTGGATCTCGTCTCTTAAAAATGCTGCATGTTCAAATTCTAACATCTGTGCAGCTAGTTTCATTTCTTTTGTTAAGCTTTTAATAATTCTTTCTTTTTCTGGTCTGCTGAGTTTTTTGTAAGATTTTTTACCATCTGAAATATCTTTACTCGAAATTTCAAGTATATCCGAAACTTTTTTAACAATTGTAGTTGGCACAATCCCATGTTTTTTATTGTAATCTGCCTGAATTTTTCTTCTTCGCTCGGTTTCTTTTATGGCAATCTCCATTGAACGCGTGACCTCGTCTGCGTACATAATAACTTGTCCATGAGCATTTCTTGCAGCGCGTCCGATTGTTTGAATAAGTGAGCGCTCGGATCTTAAAAAGCCCTCTTTGTCGGCATCTAATATTGCAACTAGCGAAACTTCCGGTATATCAAGGCCTTCTCTTAAAAGGTTTATTCCGACTAAAACGTCAAAAACTCCCATACGAAGATCTCTAACTATTTCCATACGCTCCATTGTGTCGATGTCACTGTGCATGTAAGCTACTTTTATTCCAACTTCTTTTAAATAAGCTGTTAGGTCTTCTGCCATTTTTTTGGTAAGAGTAGTAATAAGCACTCTTTCTTTAAGCGCGACTCTTTTGTTTATTTCGCCGATTAAATCGTCAATCTGACCCTTTACTAACCTTACGCTTATTTCTGGATCTAAAAGTCCGGTAGGCCTAATTACTTGCTCAACTATATTTTGGCTTTTTTGAAGCTCAAAATCCCCTGGGGTGGCACTAACAAAAATTACTTGGTTGATTTTAGAATAAAACTCATCAAAATTCATCGGTCGGTTATCGTAAGCCGAGGGAAGGCGAAAACCGTACTCTATTAAATTTTCTTTTCGTGAACGATCGCCTGCGTACATTGCTCTTGCTTGTGGAAGAGTTACATGGGATTCGTCAATAAACATTAAAAAATCTTTCGGGAAATAATCAAAAAGTGTAAACGGAATACTTCCGGATTTTCGCCCTGATAAAACTCTCGAATAATTCTCAATTCCTTTGCAAAATCCGATTTCTTCAAGCATTTCAGTGTCGTAATTCACTCTCTGCTCTATACGCTGCGCTTCTATAAGTTTATCATTTTCTCTAAAATACTTGATTCTTTCGCGGGCTTCTTCTTTTATTTCCAAAATAGCTTTTTGAAGTTTTTCTTTCGGAACAATATAATGCGAAGCTGGGTATATCGCTGTATGCTTTAAAACAGCTATTATTTCGCCCGTTAGGGGATTCACCTCACAAATTCTTTCAATATGGTCACCAAAAAACTCAACTCTTATAAGCGAGCTGGATGAATCTGCCGGGAAAATATTTACAATATCGCCGCGAACTTGGAATTTATTTCGCGTTAAATTAATGTCATTTCGTTCGTACTGAATTTCAACAAGCTTGCTGATTAGCTCATCTCTGTTTTTTTGAATTCCTGGGCGAAGGGAAATCACCATATTTTTATAATCGATTGGGTTTCCAAGACTGTAAATGCATGAAATACTTGAAACTATTATAACATCCTCGCGCTCCGCAAGGGCGGAGGTCGCTGAGTGGCGGAGCTTATCTATTTCGTCATTTATTGAAGAATCTTTTTCAATGTAAGTGTCTGTAGAAGCGATATATGATTCAGGCTGATAATAATCATAATAAGATACAAAATATTCGACAGCATTATTTGGGAAAAATGTTTTAAATTCACTGCAAAGTTGTGCCGCCAAAGTTTTATTATGAGCAAGCACTAAAGTCGGTTTTTGAACTTTTTCGATTATATTCGCCATAGTAAAAGTTTTACCTGAACCGGTAACGCCTAGAAGGGTCTGCTCTCTGTCCCTTTTTTCTATGCCGCTTACCAATGCTTTCACAGCCTGAGGTTGGTCGCCGCAAAGCTTATAGTCAGATTCGATTTTAAAATTCATGAGCACTCTCCCTCCCTCTTTTTTTCTATTTTTATTATACCACATATTGTCCGGCGTTACGCAAAGGTACAAGGTGAAACTTACTCAAAATCTCTTCCATACTAAAAACCATACTTTTTAACACCTCTCATTGCCCTTACTAATTGACAGAAATCGATAATTTGTTAAAATTAAATTATGCGAAAATGCTTATAAAACCGAGGAGATACATAAGTGATAGAAATTTCGAATATATCAAAAAAATTTAAAAATACAGAAGCTCTTAAAAATGTGAGCTTCGAAGTAAATGATGGCGAAATTGTAGGCCTTTTGGGAGAAAACGGTGCTGGTAAATCTACGCTCCTCAGAATACTCAGTACCATGCTAATGCCAACTGAAGGAACGGCGATAATTAACGGGCACAATCTTTTGAAAGAACCCAAAGAAGTGCGTAAAAATATAGGTATACTTTTCGGAAGCGAAGCTGGACTTTACGAACGACTTACAGCAAGGGAGAATCTTGAATATTTCGCACGATTAAATGGTATAAGCAAAAAAGACGCTAACGAAAGAATAAACATTTTAATCGATAAATTTTCTTTTGGCGAATACGCAGATAAGCAGGTAAACACCTTTTCCAGAGGGATGAAACAGAAAGTTGCGATAGCAAGATCTATTGTACATAATCCATCAATTATGCTGTTCGATGAGCCTGATTCGGGACTTGACTTCAAAGCTGCAAAAACTATCTTTGATTTTATGGAATCTTGCAAAAAAGAAGGTAAATGTATAATTTTTTCAAGCCATTCCATGGAAAACATAAAAAATTATTCTGACAGAATGGTTGTTATACATAAAGGCAAAGTAGTAAAAACATTCGACGTTCATGAATACCGTGAAAAGTTCACCGATCGCGAAATCAACGATATTCTTTTTAATCTGGTTTGTGATGGTGATGAAAATGTTTAAACAAGCTATGGTTGTGTTTTTTAAAGAGCTAAAATGTATTATGAGAGATAAGAGAACTTTCATATTCGGGCTTTTGCTTCCGCTTTTGCTAGTCCCGGGGATGCTTTTTATAATTGATTTTTCAGTAAAAAATATGCAAGGTCAGGTTGCAGATAACGTTAACATTGCGGTAAATAATAAGCAAAATTCTTTTTACAGTTTTATTTCCGTTCAGGATAAAGTTACTGTAATAGACGTAAAAGACCCACAAAAAGCGCTTGATTCCGGTGAGATTTCTGCTTACATTACGATTGGGAATAATATTGACGAAAAGATTGTGAAAAGAGAAGCTTTTGATCTTGATATAAAATATAACGACTCGTCAATAAACTCAATGATGGCGAGACCAATTGTTGTTGAATATGAAAGTGACTATAGATACTTAGTTACCAACTATATCTTTAAAGATGTAAATGAACTTAATCAAGCAATTGCAATTAAAATCCCGCTGCAGCAAAACGCAGGTGCGTTAAATATCGACACCAGCTCACTTTATTTCAGCATGCTTGTTCCTATGATGCTTATACTTTACTGCTGTATGGGTTCAGCAGGAACTGCGGCAGAACTAAGCGCTGGCGAAAAAGAACACGGCACGCTCGAGCCTCTTTTATCAACTTGTGCAGACCGCACGAGCATAATAATAGGAAAACTTCTGGCAACAACAGTTATGAGTGTTATAAGTGGGCTATTTACCATTGTGGGGTTATGGGGTTATTTACTCATCTCTTCCAGCACGGATGCTATTAATATTTCCATTTGGGGAATGCTTGAGCTTCTTGACATAACTCTTTTCACTGCAATGTTTTTTGCTTCCATTAATCTTCTTATTGGAGTTTACGCGCGAACTTTTAAAGAGGCGCAAACATATTTAATGCCGGTTTCGATAATTTGCCTTGTACCTACATTTTTCACATATACTTTGGACATCAGCAGAATAGGCACATTAGATTTATGCATTCCGATTTTTAATGTGATTTGTATAATAAAAGAACTTTTCGCGGGAATAGTAAACTTCGGGCATCTGGCGATAGTATTCGGTTGGTTGATAGTTTACATTTCTATAGCTTTCTCAATCACTTTAAAACTTTTCAAACGAGAAAGTATAGTATTCAGAATTTAAATACAAAAATTATTAATATAGAGTTATGCTTCTACTCCGTCTTAAGCGGGGGGTAGAAGCGCAAGAGTGGTGAAATTGTGAGTCTGCGTGAATGGATAGTTGGCGAAATCGAAAAAGATAAAATTATGCAATGTGTAAATGAATGGCAAGTTCCGCCGCTAACAGCTGCTATTTTATATGCAAGAGGATTTCGCGAAAAAGAAGAAGTATTAAAATTTTTAAACGGACATAAAAATCGCGAAAACCCGTTTGAAATAGTGGATATGGATAAAATAGTCAGCCGCGTTAAAAACGCAATTGAATTTCATGAAAAAATTTGCGTTTACGGCGATTACGATTCAGATGGTATAACATCCACCGCGCTTATTTATTCTTACCTAAAAAGCAAAGGCGCGGATGTTACATACTACATCCCCAGCCGCCATAGAGACGGTTATGGCTTGAATAAAGACGCCATCAGTATGCTTAAAGGAGAAAATATTAATCTGATATTTACCGTAGATAACGGTATCTCAGCTTTCGAGGAAGTTGATTTCGCAAACTCACTTGGTATGGATGTTGTCATAACTGACCACCACCGAGTATCCGGTAACATTCCGAACGCTGACGCAGTTGTTGACCCTTACAGAAAAGAATGCGCTGATTTAAAACACAAAAATTTTGCTGGAGTTGGAGTTGCGTTTAAAGTTATTGAAGCGCTTGAAATGGGTATAAAAAGCTTTGAAGCTATTTTGGAGGAATACTCTGATTTAGTAACCTTGGGCACAATCGGAGATTCAATTGAACTAACGGGGGAAACGCGCGAAATAGTCAAACATGGACTGAAAAATATCTCAAATTCAAAAAGACCGGGCATAAAAGTACTTTTAAGATGCGCAGGACTTGAAGGAAAAATCTTGAGTGCGCCCTCTGTCGCTTTTGGCCTTGTACCCCGAATTAACGCGAGCGGAAGGATGGGCAACGCCGAGCTTGCGTTAAAGTTACTACTTAGTGAAAACGAAAACGAAGCATTGGCGCTTTGCCAAGAGCTCGATAATTTAAATATTTTGCGAAAAAACACTGAAAGCGAAATTTTACAGTCCGTAGAAAAAATTTTAAATGATGAGCCACACAGAAAATTCGAGAAAATTTTAATAGCTGAAGGTGAAAGTTGGAATCACGGTGTTCTGGGAATAGTTGCTTCAAGAATTACTCAAAAATATGGCAAACCCAGCATTCTTATAACAACGGAGGGCGAAAATGCAAGAGGTTCTTGCCGTAGTGTGGAAAGTTTTTCAATTCATGATGTGATTTGCTCTTGTTCGGAACATTTGCAAAAATTCGGTGGACACCCGATGGCTGCGGGAATCAATTTAAAAACTGATAACATAGAAAATTTTAGAAAATCTATTAATAAAATTTCTAAAAATCTCGACGTCCCACCTCCAAAACTTGTTCTTGACCTAAAATTAAAACCGCATAAGATTTCTGAAAAACTTCTTTACGAGCTTAAAATGCTGGAACCTTTTGGCAGTGGTAACCCCGAGCCTGTTTTTGGCTTTTTTGACATGACTTTGAAAAAAATAAAACCAATAGGTCAGGGAAAGCATTTAAAACTTACATTTAAGCATGATAATCACGAATTGGAAGCACTTTATTTCGGCAAAAGCATCTGCGACTTTTCGCATAATGAAGGCGAAATTCTTGACATTGCATTTACACTCCATAAAAATGAATATAATGGTGTGATTAGCGTTTCAATTCAAATTGTGGACTTAAGACCTTCAAAATCTACTTTATAAATAAATACCCTCAAAAATATGAAAGGAGAAATTTAGCGTGGGAATGGAGCTTAATTATCATACATATAATGAACTTTTAGAACTTATAGATCAAAGCGGAAAAGACTATAACCTTGAAGTTATAGATAAAGCCTACAAAACTGCGCTTAATGCTCACCAGGGTCAAAAAAGAATTTCAGGCGTTGACTATATTGTGCACCCGGTATCAGTAGCTTACATATTAGTTGAACTCGGAATGGACGCGCCTTCAGTTGCTGCTGCACTTCTTCACGATGTAGTTGAGGACACAAGCATTCGCCATGAGGACATCAAAACAAGATTTGGCGAAGAAATATCCAATCTAGTAGACGGCGTAACAAAACTTAAAAGAATTCCGTCATCTTCAAGAGAAGAGCAGCAAGCTGAAAACATTCGCAAAATGCTCTTAGCAATGTCGCATGACATAAGAGTTATAATTATAAAACTTGCTGACAGACTTCAAAATATGCGCACAATTGAATGCATGGACCCTCAAAAACGCAGGGACAAATCTCTTCAAAACATGGAAGTTTTTGCGCCAATTGCTCATAGGCTCGGTATCAGAACTATAAAAGACGAACTTGAAGATATTTCGCTTAAATGCCTTGACCCGATTGCGTACGCTGAAGTTGAAAATTCGCTTGCACTCTGCAAAGAAGACCGTGGTAAATTTATAAATTTAATAAAAAAAAGAATAATGGACAGGATTCAAAAGTTTGTGCCGGATGTATACATTGAAGGCCGTGTTAAAAGCGCGAACGAGATTTATAAAAAAATGTTTATTAAAGGCAAAACAATGGACCAAATTTATGATATATATGCAGTTCGCATAATCGTAAATACAATTAACGAGTGCTACAATATTTTCGGCATTGTACACGATATGTTTCAGCCGATTCCGAGCAGATTTAAAGACTACATATCTATACCGAAACCAAATATGTATCAATCGCTTCACACAACGGTTTTAAGTCGCGAAGGTATTCCGTTTGAAATTCAAATAAGAACATGGAAAATGCATAGGACTGCTGAATACGGAGTTGCAGCTCATTGGAAATATAAACTCGGGATTTCCGGAAAAGACAGTTCGTTTACAGAGTCTTTATCATGGATAAGAAAACTCCTTGAAAGTCATGAAGATGTTGAAGATGTCACCGATGTTTTAGGTAACATTAAGTCCGATCTTGTGCCAAAAGAGATTTTTGTCTTGACTCCAAAAGGAAGCGTAATAAACCTTCCCACCGGTTCCACTGTCATAGATTTTGCTTACGCAATCCATACAGAGCTTGGCAACCGAATGATTGGCGCCAAGGTGAACCAGAAAATAGCACCGATAAATTATGTGCTTAAAACCGGAGAAATAGTTGATATTCTCAGTACCAAAGATCCGAATAAAGGCCCGTCGCGCGACTGGTTAAATATTATAAAAACCAGCGAAGCCAGAAACAAAATACGGCAGTGGTTTAAGCGCGAAAGGCGAGAAGAAAATATTGCAGAGGGTAAAGCTGAAACTGAAATCGAACTTAAAAAGAACAAAATTTTTGTGAACGATGAAGATGAACTTGAAAAATTATTAGCGCCAATACTCAAAAAAAATCAATTTACAATTCTGGATGATTTTTTCGCAGCAGTAGGCTATGGTGGAGTTCAGCTTTGGCGAATTATGCCACAGCTGAAAAGCAATTACGTTAAAATGGGTAAAAAATTAATCAAACCGCAATCACAAAGCAAATCTGTAATGCATGGATCCGAGCAACCTGATAGTATGAGTAAAAAACCGAGCGGTATAATCGTTCAGGATATGAAAAACTGTTTCGTAAAACTTTCCAAATGCTGTAATCCTTTGCCCGGCGACAATATAATTGGCTTTATAACAAAAGGATATGGTATTTCGATTCACAAAACCACTTGCAAAAACGTGCCCGATTCCTGTGAAATGCAAAACGACCCCACAAGGTGGGTACCCGCCAGGTGGTCAAGCAGCATCTCAGAAGTGTTTGATGCAACAATTGAAATAATTGCTCTTGACCGCGAGGAAATTTTAATAGATATCACGCGAAAAATTTCTGCTATGAACCTTAAAGTTAAATCTTTAAACTCAAAAATGCTGTCGGCTAATAAAGTAGTCATGTTCGTTACAATCAGCACCAAAAACCTTGAACATCTGCACTACGTTATGGATAATCTCGCAAAAGTCAGCGGGGTACTATCTGTAAAAAGAATGTAAAATTAGCTGAAAAGACAAAAAATATTGAAGAATATTGTTTAAATAATTATTTTATCTTTTCCTCCCCCTGTACGTCGGAAGAAAAAGATACCAAAACATTACAAAGTAACTGCTCGAAAAATGAAGCCAAAATTATGGCAAAAATTATTTTTTAGTCATAAAATAGAATTATACAGCATTTGATTTGGGAATAAGGTTCAAAAGTGAATTTATACAAACATTTGTAATTTTAATATTTTTTAGTTATAATATATGAAAAATAGAATTTGGAGGATGATGTAATGGGAGTGTTCGAAGATCTTTTTGTTAAAGTTAAAGCAGCGGTTGACGCGCTTGGCGAAAAAGCCGGCCAGGTTGTGGATGTTTCAAAATTGAACATAAAACTTGCGGAACTCAAGGCAGATCTTAAATCGGAATTTGAAAATTTAGGAAAAACTGTTTATAACGGCGAAAAAAATAGCACGGAAAATAAGGCAGAAATTAACGCCTCGATAGCTCAGATAGATAATTATTATATTCAAATGGAGGGGTTAAAAAAGCAAATTGCTTCCATGAAAAATAAAGTATTATGTGAATCTTGCGGTAATCAAAACGAGGAAGGCTCTTCTTATTGTACAAAATGTGGTGCAAAACTATCCAATTGCTGTACTAACACTGTAAAAGAAAGCGAAGAAGACGATTTTACAGAATTTGACGATTAAAAAATATTATTAGGTTATTTACTTTTAGAAGTTAAAGAGAGGTGAAATGCGATGGCAGTTAGAAGCATAGTAAAAGAAGGCGAGTCTATACTTTACAAAAAATGCCGGGAGGTTGAAATTTTTGATGAAAGTCTCAGCATATTAATTGATGATATGTTCGAAACAATGAAATCAAACCAAGGGGTTGGGCTTGCGGCACCGCAAATTGGCGTTTCAAAGCGTATTTTTGTTGTTAATGTAGGCGACGGAGATATAGAACTTGTTAACCCTGTAATAGTAGAAACAAGCGGCGAACAAAAGGATGAGGAAGGTTGCTTATCTCTTCCAGGACAATTTTATAAAGTCACAAGACCTATGTTTGTGACAATTAAAGGGCAAAATAGAAAAGGTGAAGCGATACAATATTCTGGCAAAAAATTAAAAGCCAGAGCTTTTCACCATGAAAATGACCATTTAGACGGAATACTTCTTAAATCTCGCATAGCTTAAAATTCATAACTAATAAGATGTTAAGAATTATATGAAAAAACTACTGAGTATAAAAAACTCAGTAGTTTTTATTTTAAGTGTCTGCACTTTTAAACTTTCGGAATTGGGGGTGTTTCAACTGCAGGTTTCATATCGCAGCCCGGGCTACATTTACCGTCTCCTTTATGATGATGACCATGGCCTTTACCACAATGTTCTTTTTTTGCCTCTTCTTCTGTTGCATATTCTTTTACCCAGTGTGGTACTGCTAAAAATTTTCCACCTTTAGTTTCTACAATTTTTCCGCCTGCTACCTCATTAAGACTTTTTTCATTAATTTCCATGTTTTGTTCCTCCTTTTGTATTTTATAATTATTTTGTGCAATAATTTTATAAAAATTAAAATAATATGTCAAGTATTACTAAAACTCAAAAAACAGTTTATTATTTCACTATCTATTTTTAATATTATTTATAAATTCAGTTGTCAACTCTTTGATTTTATCTGCTTGCTCGTGATGCAAGTAGTGCGAACCTTCTAAAATTTCTATTTTTTGAATTTCAGGATTAGAAATCATATTTTGTTCAAATTTATCTCAATCCGTTATTTTGTTTAAGTTTATCAAACTTTTTTCGAGTTTCGTTGACTTAATTGATTCGCTGGAAATGAAAGATAAGACCGGTAAATTTTCAGGATATTTAACATCAAAAAATTCTTCACTATTTTTGTAAAACATATTAGCTTCATTAAAAATCGGCACTGTGATTTTACCTTTATCTGAAATTTTTGGGAAAAAATCTTCGGAAAAATATTTTATTAATCTTTCGTTTGATTCATAAAATTCTTTTTGAGCATTTGGCTTTGAAGTGTCTATTCCAATAATTGCTTCAACCTCATTCGGATATTCCTTTGCATACTTACGTGAATAAATTCCTGAAATTGAATGCGGCATAAGAATGTACGGTGGTTTTATTTTGAGCTTAGCTAATGTCTCTCTTATTTCACCAACAATGTTTTCACTTGATCTTTCGTTAAACACTATATCGCTTGCTCCATAGCCAAAATATTCTATTACAACCACTTTGAAATTTTTGCTTAATTTTCGAGCAAGAGGCATAAAATCTTCTATAGGATTTTCGGTGGCGCAGCCACTAAGCATTACAATAGTTTTGCTGCCATTTCCAATAACAAAAGTGTTAACCAAACCATTCGAAATTTCTACGCGCTGAATTTTACCCGCAGGACCACAGCCAAAAAGCATCATAATAAAGCTTAAAAATACATTTACTAGTCTTTTTATCATAAATTTACACCTAAATTTATACCATTTTATGGTACTTTCTTTAATATACTTACAAAACTGATCAATTAAATAAATGTTTTCTATAATAAAAGAGTAGACCGATAAGCCGAATTCTGTCGTGAGTAATCATCTATCTTGGCCAAGCGTTGCCGCTGCTGGCTCATTGCCACCTTAAAGAAGCGCCGAGCAGGCGCATATTTCATACCAAACGGTGTTGCTCCGGTTAGGGTTTGCATAGCCGCGTAGTCTCCTACGCGCTGGTGAGCTCTTACCTCGCCTTTCCATCCTTACCCGAAAAAGTAATTATTCTGGATTTTCTTCTTATAGAAAGAGAAAAAAATCACTAAAAATAAATTTCGGGCGGTATATTTCTGTTGCACTTTCCCTGAGGTTGCCCTCGGCGGCTGTTAGCCGTTAACCTGCTCTATGGAGCTCGGACTTTCCTCATACTTTGCCATGAGGCGCAGTACGCGATTACTTAGTCTACTCATGACTTAAATTTTACCATATTTTATTTGTTGTGTCCAATAATTTAACCACCGGTACTACCGCCGGTGGTTAAGTTTAAATTGATTTATTTTTGCTTCTACATCACTTAATGAAATTCATTATTTGTTCAACAACGAAAACTACTGCCGCGGAGGAAAGCGCCACAACAACTAAACTTTGACCAAAATACGCCAGCACTAAAGCCGCAACAACACCCACAGAAGCTGAAATTATACCTAAATCTTTTTGTAGAAATACTTCTGGGAATGTCATGGAAGTTAGCACTGCATACGGTATGTAAGCTAAAAACGACTGTAAAAACTTATTTTTTATTTTATCTTTAAAAAATAATATTGGCACGATCTTGAAGGAAACCATTACTACGGCCATGGCCAACACAGCATATATAAAATTTTGACTACTCATTTATTTCGGCCTCCAATTCCTTGGCAGAGTCTTCAACTGGGAATAAAATTGCACCTATAGCTGCAGTTACAACTGCGCAGATAATAATAATCCAGCCTGCACTAAGATGTGCTTTGACAGCAGGAATACATTCCAAAATAATGCTCACTACTAAAGCCATCAATACTACTATTAAAACCGGCCTTGATTCCTTTGCAGAAGGAACAACTATTGCTATAAACATTGCGAAAATCATAATTCCAAGAGCTGCGCTAACTGAAGCTGGAAGTAATTCAGTGAACAACGAACCCACTAAAAATCCACTAGCAAATCCAATATAAGGCACGGTTGCAAGGCCAAAAAGATAAGGGGCTTTTAAATCTCCTTTTTCTTTCATAGCGACACCAAATATTTCGTCAGTGTTCAAAAGTCCGAAAAGCACTCTTTCAAGTATACTCATGCTTTTGTCAAATCTTTGAGCAATTGACATTGAAAAAATTACATACCGAAAATTCATAACAAATATCGTAAGAACGTACATTAAAATTGCTGTTTCTCCACCTCTTAAAAGGTTAAATACAGCAGCCTCACCAGACGCAGTGTATAAAAGCAAATTCATTATCTGCGCTACTCCAAAATTAAGTCCTACTTTGCAAGCAGCTATGCCACAAGCCATTGAAAGGGGGAAATATCCCATTCCTATTGGCACACCATCTTTAAGTCCTCTCATATATTCGCCAAAAACCGGTTTTTTGCTAACTTTCTCCAAAACATTACACCCCTTTGATAAAGTTTGATGAACAAACTACTATACTTTTATACTCTGAAAAACTGAGTTTAATTACATAATGATACCTGTATGTTAAAAAAAAGCAATAAGTTTGCCTAATTATTGTTAAATATCCTAATTTAAACTTTGTTTGTGAGGAAAATGTATATTTTTTGAACAGCTCAGAAAATATAGCTACTAGGAGCCATAGCGGAAACATAGGGATTAAATTCCAAAATTTAAGCATATTTAGCAATATTATTATATTTGTGAATATTTAATTTCAATAATATTTCTTAATATTTTTTCAGCGGTAGAGCCAGAAATTTCTTGCCCACTAAATAATCTAACTGCACAAAACAGATATTTGCCGCCTTTTTCGTAAGCACCAACAAACCAACCGTTTTTGTTGGTGCTGCTGCTTCCGGTTTTTCCATATAACTTACCGCCATTTATAATCCCTTTTTGCATAGCAGTTTTTAATATTTCTACATGCTCCCTGGAAAATGAATGCAGTTCATAATTAAAAATCTTTTTAATAAATTCAACTTGTTCTTTTGGCGAAATTTTGATCGAGGAATCTACCCAAAAAGGTATTTCTCCGGATGTGTCACAATTACCATAAGAAAGTTCATTTACAAGATAAGATAATTTTTCTTTACCTATATCATTTGCAACTTTTCTAAACCACCACCCAGCAGATAAACTGAATGCTTCCTTTAATGTTAAATCTTTATTCCAAAATTCAAAATCTCTTTTTATGCCATCCCACTTAATCATGGTGTTTTCGTCTTTTAGTACGCCAAACTTCAGGCCAGCCAAGGTTAGAAAGATTTTAAAAGTAGAACATGGAGATTCCTGAACGTTAATCATATCTTTTTTGTATACATAAAAATGATTATCTTTACAAAATACAGCGCAACCTTCTTTTTCGCTAAAAAAGCTTGACAGATCTACTTCTGTTTCATTTGAAGATGAAGTCTTACAACCCGTTAAAGCAAAAATATAAACAGTTAAAATTAATGAAATTAAAATTTGTAGAATAAAATTGTTTCCATTACATTTAGAATTACACATAATAAGAATTGACCCCTTTTTGTGCGAAAAAATTCTATAATTGTTAAAAATATATTATTATGATATATTAAATAAGCATATAATAAAACATTTAATTAATGGGAGTATAAAAAAATTATGAAAAGATTTAGCATTTTGAATAAAAAGGTATTATTATGCGTAGTGTCAGCGCTAATTGGAATGTCAGGTGCTTCGTTTACAAATGTTTCTGCAACACTTATAAATGTTTCTGCAACACTTGAAAAGAAGACAACACAAGCTAAAAACGAAAAGCTAATTAAGCTGTTGCCTAGTTTATTTAAAGAATATTTTGACATTCATGACACCGCTATGAACGCCGCATACGACGCCGGCGACGCCTATTGCTGTGCCAATCTTACTTACAGCTGGGAAATCGTTAAGGAAGCCACCGGTAAAGCTGCCTGGGTCACCGCGCAAAGTCATTGGCATAAATATGGTGGTTACTGGAACAAAAGATTTGCTGAAGCTTTTAAACCTGATTGCGAAGCATATACTGTAATTAAAGGCTACAGCGAAGATTACCTTAAACATTACCTTATAAAATTAATTACGACTTTATACAATCAGAAAAATGCTTTAAATCAATTAATTTTAAAAATAAATTCATCACACTTTCCACCTTCATCATATTCTCCATTGTCGTCTTCATCGTCGCCTTATTCACCAGCTCTTTCAGTGCCTCCGTCGACTGCAACGCTGTCTGGTACATGGGAGATAGATGATTATAAAAAATAACAGCACCATAATTTTTACCTAGTGCCCTTACCGACCACTCGCACTAATTTAGAATATTTTAATAAAACAAGCTGAATTTATCACATATATAGCTGCAAAAGAATATAATACATTGAAATCTTACAGAATTTTTCTTCGCTCAAAAAGGAGTCGATGCTTATATGTGTAATTCTAGATGTAATGGGAACAATATTTTAAATTTTAATCGAAGGGTTACTCGTGGTATAAATATTTGTCTTCAAGGTCTTTGCCAGTGTACTCAAGGATTAAATGAAGTCCGCAATAACAACATCTGCAGAGGAACAACAGAAATCTCAAACGGTAACTGTGTATGTGCACAAGGGCTAGCATGTATCAGGTCAGCAGTGCAAAATTCAGGCATGCAAAATCGTAATATTTGTGCCGGATTAAGACAATGCACACAAGCCCTTAGAAATATCAATTGCGGACGCTGTGAAATATGCAGGAATAATATAAATGATGGTATTGAAGATGTTGAAAGTGGAATTCGCGACTGTGAGGCAGGGTTAAATAGAATTCAAAACGGAATTTCTAATAACACTTGCCCTACTAATCAATCTAATACTAATAATTTTGCTTAGCACCCAATTTTAATTGAAAAATTTTTTTATTAGACTTTTTTCCAAATTAAAAAATAAAAATTTGCCAAACATATGCACTAACTTAAATTAGCGAAAAAGAAATTGTGTGGTATAATAGCATAGTTAAAAGAAGTTGCTATTATAACCACCGTAATGCACTTGTTCCCCTTTTTAACGAATGGATAAATAGTAAAATGTATTTTTAAGCAGCAGAAAGAGGTGGACGCTTCTTATGCATAAAAAGAATGAAATATTAAATATCGTTTTAAATTTTGCAAAATCAGATGAAAATATACGAGCAGTGTTGCTTGAAGGGTCACGGGCAAATCCAAACGGAAAAATTGATAAATTGAGCGATTATGATATTGCATTTGTTACGCATTCAAATAAGCCATATTTGGACAAATATTGGTTTGATGCATTTGCTGCGAAATTTGGCGAAGTTGCCATTTTGCAAACTCCCGATAACCCTAAGCTTTTTGATAATGCACATAATCCTGAGCAGCATTTTGCGTACCTTACGCTGTTTAATAGTGGACTCAGGATGGATATGACATTTGAAACCATGGACTTTCTAAACACAATAAATCTTGATAGCGCAACAGTTGTGCTGCTTGATAAAGATAATAAATTCTCGAATATAGTATCCAGCGATAGCGATTTTCTGATAAATCCTCCTACGAAAAATAAATTTAAAGCTTGCCAAAATGAATTTTGGTGGTGCCTTCAAAATGTTGCTAAAGGCATCGTTCGTGATGAACTCACTTATGCCATGCGAATGTTTGATATCGTCCATGTGGAACTTGAAAAAATGGTTAAGTGGTACATCGGGCTTCATAGCGATTTCAAAGTTTCCACAGGCACATTTGGAAGATACTTTAAAGATTTTTTGCCGGAAAATTTTTACAAAATGTATGAAAAAACATACTCAGACAGCAACTATGAAAATTTATGGAATGCTGTTTTTAAAGCGTGTGAATTATTCAGAATTTTAGCTAAAGAGATTGCCTTAAAATTAAGTTTCACCTACAACCAAAGTGAAGATAACGGTGTAACAAAATATTTGAAAATATTAAGGAGCAAATCTAATGCTGAAAATTGAATACATAAAAAAATTAGATGAAAATATAGAAAAAATAATTGATGATGAATTTGCAAAATATGCATAATATATATTGAAAATTTTTCAAACTATTCAAAAATATACAGTAGTATTGGAAGCGTTTTTAATTGTGTGGATGATTGAGTTTTTTATAAATTATATAAGAATAAATTGCAGGTATAATTGCTCCCGCAATACTACAGAAAATACCCGCAAAACATAGCCATTGCACATTTGTTATTAAAGAAACCAGTGCGAAAAGTATAGTCAAAATTCCGCCGATAATTCCAGTGTAAAACCCAAATTTATGTGTCTTATCCCATACACTGTCATCTCTTAAAGTAGCAGATGTTCTGATCCCTAAAAATTTGTTTGGTTTAATTTGCGGCATAAAAATACTTATAGAGATTATTAATAACCCCAACAGTCCCGCTATACCGGACAACACCGGAGTGCCTAACCTTTGCGTATTGCTTGAAGCTATAACAATAATCATCCAGCTAATCAGCATAAAGAAAATTATTATTACAGATATTATTTTATTTTCAGCTGAATCGTTATGTTTTTTGTTATTTGAGTTTTTAGTAAAACTTTTGTAAAACCAAAAAATCGAGGATAAGATCAAGGGAATAGCGGCAAAAATCAACAGCATCCATTTACTGCCGTAAAAATCAGCATTCCCATGTATATTGTAGTGAAGTGCAACAATATCATATTCAATTTTCCCTATAAACCATGCCATTATCAGTGAGTTTATCAGTGTAATCGGAAATAAAATTTTACTAATCATTTTAATCCCCCCGTCTTTAATTATACTACTATTTTATCTTTAATTCTATTAGTTGTAATTTACAACTATACTATATCTATTAAAAACAGAACGGCTAAAAATTAAATAAAGTGAAAAGCAAAGCTATGCATAATTGCCCAAGATGCGGTGAACCTATTTTCAGCGAAAGCATACTGTTTTTCACAGATGAATCTTACTATTGTTTTTAAGTGCAAAAGGCCGCAAATAAAAAAACTCAATGCATCTAGGCACTAAAAATTCCATTTGTATGTAAGGAGGAAAATCAATGAACATTTTTGAAAAGCTATTTAAAATCAATGTTAATAACTACACCGAAAAAAAAGATGGTCTCACTTATTTATCTTGGACCTATGCTTGGGCAGAAGTTAAAAAAATATACCCATCGGCAGAATACAAAATAAGATTGTTTGGCGAGGAGCAGCTTCCCTATGTTTACGACAAAAATACTGGCTATATGGTTTTTACGGATGTAACCATTGAAGGTATAACGCACACAATGTGGCTTCCCGTCATGAACAGCGCAAACAAAGCTATGAAAAGTGAGCCTTACACTTACGATACTAAGTATAAAAAAGGCATTAAAGTTGAAGCCGCGACTATGTTTGACATAAATAAGACAATCATGAGATGTCTAGTTAAAAATCTAGCAATGTTTGGTTTAGGACTTTACATCTACGCCGGTGAGGATTTGCCAGAACAAAAATCTGAGCAAAAAGTCGAACAGATACAAGATCAAAAATATTACTGCACTGATTGTGGAGCTGAGTTTAAAGGATTTACTCATAGCGGCAAGACTTATACAGCCGAACAAGCCTATCATATGGCAGAAAAGAAATCAGAAGACGGCAAAGCAAGATGTAAAGCATGTAGAAAAAAATTAAATAATAAAGGAAACGACGAAACTTTTTAATAAATTATTTTTTTCAAATTTCAACTTGTTTTTTATTTTTCCTATAAACCATATCCACTTAAAAAATTAATTATAATCGATTTCATTTTCATTTTTAGTCAATCAATATTTTGTTAAAATTAATAAAATATTTATTTTTTATAATATTTTTTAAGTCAAGTGTGATATAATAACAGATGATTAAAAAGTAAAGGTGGTAGAGAATACGAACGAAAAACTTTTGAAATTTGCTGAGAAAATATTCAAAAACGAGAATTTGTTAAATAAACTAGTTAAGGCCAAAACTTTTAATGAACCTTATGATATAATTAAAATCATTTTGTAAATTTTATCAAGAAAGGGAACTTTAAAATCTTATGAAAAATCAGCAAATTAGTAAAAAAGTTTTATCAATCACGCTCTCAGCATTAGCGAGTGTTTCTACTTTATCGTTTTCAAATATAGGTGCTATGTTAACCAGTTCCAGTTCTAGTTCTAGCTCTAGTTCAAGCTCTAGTTCTAGCTCTAGTTCTAGCTCTACGATAGAAAGTCTGTTAGATAAACTAACAAATACTTGGAGGTTGGGTGATGAAGAACATAAAGATATAGAAGCAAAATTATTAGATTTAGTGTGTGAAAAGTGGAATGATTTTTGGAAAGCCATTAGAGACCCTGATGTTAGCGGCGCCATCAGTCACAACGTCTGGATCGCCGCCTGGGGCGCTTTCAATTCTGATTCTGGCTCTGATTCTGATTCTGGCTCTGATTCTGATTCTGGCTCTGGTTCTGATTCTGATTCTGATTCTGATTTTGATTCCAAGGCCGCCGCCTGGGCCGCCGCCTGGAAAAGATACAACGACAATTGGGGAAAAGGAGGCGCAGCATATAACACTGTTGTTCAGGCTGCTAAAAAGAATAGGGTAGTTGTAACTAAGGACTTAACTATAATCTCTATTGGCAGCAAAGAATACTTTAAAAATTTAATAAAAGTTTTAGATAATCAGATTAAAATATTAAAGGACTTAACATCAGCAAAGAACTTAACACCAACAGTTTTTACTAGTAATTCCTCTAGTGGTAGTTCTTCTAGTATTAGTTCTTCGTCAACCACTACGTTAACCAGTTCAAGCTATAAGGTAGAAGATTTATTAAAGAAACTGCCATATAAATGGAAATTAGGTGATGAAAAAGGTAAAGAGATAGAAGCACACCTATTATATTTATTGTGTCAAAAGTGGATTGATTTTTGGAATGCACTCAACGCCGCCAAAGCTATCAAATCCTGGACCGGCTTTGCCGAATGCTGGGAGCGCGGCTGGTACGCTACTGATCTAGGCGTTTGGTTCGCCGCTGAGGGGGCGACCGCCAGGACCAGTCACACCACCTCCTGGGCCGACGGCTGGGCCGCCACCTGGAAACAAAATGGTGCAGCATATATAGCTGTTGTCCAAGCTGCTAAAAACGGTAAGAAAATTACTAATCAAAAATATAAGAAAATTATTAATTATAGAGGTGAGGAACAAGATATACTAGTTGGATATGAGAAAACAAATATACTAGTTGGCAGCAGAGAGTATTTTAAAAATTTAATTAATTTTTTAAATGAGCAGATTAATATACTCTCTGACGTTGTATTAAGATATTCAATGACACTTTAAATAAATATAAATCAACAGGTTCTTATGGTTCTTCATCATCGTCGACCAATTAGTAACGTAGTTTCTATTCCTCTGAACCCTAGCTCTAATATAATGTATAAAAAATTAATTTAATTTTAAAATACCCGTATTTCTTTTAGAAGTACGGGTATAAGTTTTTTAATTATTGTTTGTACTATTTCGGAATTTTTAATGCTTGCCCAGGGTAAATAATGTCACCAGATAAATTATTTAACTTTTGAATTTGCGGCCATTTAGTACCATCACCCATTTGCTTCTGAGCAATTGACCATAAACTGTCACCTTTTTGAACTGTATAATTTTGATGTGTAGTAGAAAATGTGTTACTTGAAGTTGTGAAATTGAAGCCATTTAAGCCTTTAGATTTCATTATGCTTGAATAATCTTTGTAGGCTTCGTTTAAATCAACATTACCTGATGTTCCGTCAATTATTCCAGTTGAGGATTTCTGCCAGATGCCACAATCTACGCTCGGCGCTCCAACGTTCCACTGAGCAAGCCATAAATCGTAATCTTTCAATTGATCACTGCAAAGATAGTTTTTATACCAGTCTAAATTGCAATAAATCATAGCGTAGAATCCAGCATCTTCTATAATTTCACAAAAAGCCTTGCAAATGTCAGTTCTTTGCTGGTTATTTAATTTAAGTAGTTCTTTATCTTCTATATCAAAACAAACAGGATATTCAAATTGTTTGCCTGATATGTTTTTAAGGCAAAATTTAGCTTCCGCTATCGCATCGTCTTTGCTGCTTGCATATGAATAATGATACACACCAATGGGCATTCCTACGGATTTTGCGTTTACATAATTGCTCTCAAATTGCTTGTCCACCTGAAAGGGACTTTCTTTACCATATCCTTCACGAATAATCGCAAACTCCACACCATCAGCTTTGGCTTCTTTCCAATTAATATTACCTTGCCATTTACTCACATCTATTCCTTTTAAGTTCACTTTTTTACCTCCAATTTTTTAAATCCTAAAACAAAAAGAACCACCAATTATAGGAGATTCTTTCGATTTATTTGTTTTTTTGTACGTTTTACACTTTACACTACATATTAGCTAAATTACGCTTTGAATAACATTTTTGCTCACTTCATAGCAACCAGTGGCGCCAAGAAGAATCGGGATGATGTTGAGTACACCCAAAACTATTCCTTCAAAAGAAAGGTCGCTTATGAAGACGATTCTGATTCCCGTCACTATTACTGAGGCTATCAAATTTATCCACAGTGGGTTTATTGGTACGTATCCTTTCACTATTTGCACTATTGCACATACAATTGCTATGCAGCTTGCTAAGTTTAAAAACATTTCTTTTGTGATAAACGTGTCAAAACTCATTATTTTTTACCTCCTGTTTTTTAGTTTTTTAAATTTTAAATATCCTCTGAATCTGAGAACTTATCCATAATTGTTATCAATTTAAATTGTTGACTGAATACCACTTGTCAGTTTGAAATAGTTATGCTATTGTCACGTGAATCTGTAGCTTTTACGGTTAGTGTTAAATCGCTGTTCAAATCCACCGTCCCGTAATTAATTATAGAAGCCAACAGATTTTCCTACATTACTCCGTTAAAAGCCACCTGATATTTCGAAATAATTGCAGAGTTTTGTGCAACTGCTGCAATAAATATTGTTTC
The DNA here is from genome assembly GCA_023458915.1 of Bacillota bacterium. Lineage (GTDB taxonomy): Bacteria > Bacillota > Clostridia > Oscillospirales > Acutalibacteraceae > UMGS1491. Next base: position 35,568 of record JAEWWM010000050.1, on the reverse strand, counting down.
AAGTGTTGATTGATTCCTAATAATATGTTGATTATTTAAAGATATCAGAATCATTCAAGCATAAGAGGTTCCAATATTTGTAGCAATTGCATTCCATTTTAGTAAGCTCTTTTCTCTTTTTGCGCCTTTATAGGACAAGCTATAAAAAAGGCAATATAATGGCTTTGGTACCGAGCTAAATATCCTTTGTAAAAACTAAGTAAAAAAGCAGCCAATAAAAAAGATATTGTCTAGTAGGCAATATCCCTGTTTGTTATACCTGATTTCTAATATTTGAATTGCAATGTAAGGGTTTGTTTTTTTGTATCATATGGCTGGTTTTTAAACTATATTCTCTGGATAGTTTTTACTTGACAAATACAAATAGGCTGTTGATGTCCTTCATATCTTTGATCTCTAATTATCAAATTTGCTCATATTATCAAGCGCAGTAATAGCAATAGTAGAACTCCCAAAAACCGCCTCATCGATCGTAAAATATCCTTTTAATTTTATTTTATCATATATTCAAATTTCAATTAACTTTGACTTTTTTCATTCTTATTTAATAAGGTGATTTTTGTAAAAACATCCTCATTTTTAACTTTGTCTTTACTTAAAATATTTCCTATTGGGGATTTATAATCAATTAATTTTAGTAAATAATTAGCTAAAATTGGCAAGAACGAAAAAATATGCTATAATTAAATTAATTTTAAATTTCAATAAAATGAATTCTGCATGTGATTGGAGAAGTTATGAATAATTTTGTGAAAAAATCAATCTCAATGGCTTTGATTTTTTTGATGTTGCCCGCAATAAACTTTCTTGTTTTCGCGCAAAATTCAAATAATTCACAAAAATGCTGTGAATACATCTGCAAACCAAATAACAGGGAATTTTACTTAAAATATACTTTATAAATTATTTTGCAAATTTGAAAAAACTCAATAAAACATAGCTAAATAAAATAACAGGAAGAACAATGAATAAAAAATCAAATAAAACAGTTGCATTGTTTTTGAGAACTTTAACTTTAATGACTCCACTGAGTTCAAACGCAGCAAATACAAACAAGATTGAAAACAATACATCTACTATTCAATTGTAAAATATCACATTATCAAAAGATGGGTGTTCGCAAAAATCGCGATGAAACTGAGAACTTCTGAACATAAAGTCCGCAGGCGCTACTATAAAGCACTTAGTAAGCTACGTCAGGAAATGTGCAATTGTTTTGGATTTATTAGAGCTACTTGAAATAAACAATAATTATATTAAAATTTAAAGTTTTTCTGAAAAAATACACTGCCTACTACAGAATGTAAATGTTGCTAATGGCTAAAAGCCGCATAAATGTCGACTTATTTTATACCCCTTATAACACCCACCCCAGGCCAATAAAAAATAAAGTAGAACCTTAAATTTATTTAAACTAATTCCATTTAAAAATATTTTTATAAAACTTATTATACGAGGAGATGTTTAAATATGAAATTTACGGATATTTTCGGATCGGTTTATGAAAAATATCTTGCGGAAGTTAATGAAAGTAACGTCAAAAGCAAATTAGATGACGAGATAAAAAAGTTTCAAAATCTAACATTTGAAAGTAAGATCGAGGATATAACATTGGCCAAATATGATCCTGGGGCAGCGTGTATTGCATATTTATCTCTTAAAAGGCTTAACCATAATATAGAGGGAAATGCTAAAGTTAAAGATTTTTTTAAAATCAGCACAAATGAAAATAAAGTTTGTGCTTAGTTTTGGCACGGCAGGAAAACAAACCGATAAGTGTTATTTTGCCACTATAAACAAAAACACATTTCTTATGGCACTAAATATAAAGGTAATTTATGAGTTTTTTCAGAGTATTTCAATGTTAATGGCTATTAAAAAAGTTCCGAGCGAAAAATTATTGAGTGATTTAGAAAAAACACTTAGCGGGAAGAATGCCAAAGGTAAAGATATGATTATATTCCAATCAGTAGATCACGAATTCGGGCATCTTGCAGAGTTTGTAAAAATTTATAAAAAACGGTTTAAGGAACAAGGTGAGTTAATTAAAGTTGTTGATGAATGCCATGAAAAGAAAGTTACGATGTTAAGAGGGGTAGTAAAAGCAATAGGCGGAGACTTCCACTCTTTTCCCAGCAATTACGCAATGACTAGTACCATGGAGTTTGTTGCTGAGTGTGCTGCGAATGCTAAAGCTCCTATCTATTCAAAAATAAAACAACTAAGAGGACTAAAAGAAAAAAATGTAAATTTAAGTTCGATAATAGATTTCCATAATTTTAAAAATTTTGCTAATGATTTGAGTAAAGGTAAAGAAGGTGAAAACGCAAAAAAAGCCCTCAAAGAATTGCTCACACCAGAATATGTTTGGGGTTTGGCTTACAGAATTTTAGAAAACGATAAAGAGTATAGGGCTTTGGTAAAAAAAGCTTTGGGCTTGGAAAATAAGCTTGAACAAATCAAGAGTCTGATTAAATAGTTTCTTTCTTTAGGTGTTTTTAAAAATAATTATATTTGTTAATATTTTTGCAAATTTGTAAACATTGCTGTCGGCTGTAAGCCGCTTTCTTACTGGATTTGTTCATGTCCCTTGTCGATACCCGTACCATTAAGATAAAAAACAAAAAAGCGAAACAATTTATAAGGTTTCGCCTTTTTTCACTTTTAACTAGTTTTTATAATTTACTTTTTATCTTTATCTGTGTTTATGATCGTAGATGAAGAGGATGACGATGATGAAGATGAAGATGAAGACGAGGTGGCCCTTGCTTTATTTTCGATAGCTGTCTCAGTATCCGCCAAAAGCTTTGCCGCGGTCTTAGCATCATAATCTGTCATAAATTCTATTTTTTTATCAATAGGTATGTTTGTTTATCAAGTTTGCCGCTCTTACCAAAAGAATAATAATAAGAGCCTGGGTTACTTGATTCATGCATAGACATTTTTTCTAATGTGTTAGGAAAAGTTACAGTTTCTAAATCCGGACAATTATCAAATGAACCGCAGCCAATAGTTTTTATATTACTTTTATCCATATATAAATATTTTAATGGACATGGAGTAAATTTTCCGTTTGCAGCTGAAAAGAAATGGTTACCCAATTTTATTATGTCACCTTGAATAATCACTGTATAACAAGGGTCACCTTTTATAGTACCTTCTGACACAGGTTTGTACCATTTGTCAGCACTAAAACCACCAGATCTATTTGGTTGTATATTTTTATACACAACCTCTCTTTTAACACCGGTGCATTGGTCAAAACGAATTACCGCTTTTAACGCGCAATCAAGGGCTTCACCTTTTGCGCCATCTAATCCCGTGATAGTAACTGTGTCTTTGCAATCATAATCATATACTACTTTTTTATAAATCAAACGTGTAGGATGCAGGGCTTCACCTATACGCAACAGTATGTCATTCTCAGTGTGACTTTTTCCAAATCCCAGAAAACTGGAAGTAGGTTTTACAGATGTTACTTCAACTATTCTTTTTCCCTCTGCTTCTTCCAATGTGCATGTGTACCGGCCTTTAGGATCATTAACAACCGTTTTAGTAGCATTTACGGTTGACACTGTGAATACACTAAACAAGACTAACAGAAATAATTTAAAAATTTTATTATTACGTACCAAAATACTCTACCACCTTTTTACATATATTTACATTTGAATTTTTTTAAGTATAACAGCAATATATTTTTTTCAACATTTTTCATATAAAAAATTAAATTTCAAAATTTGTGAATTTCTGTAAAAAAATTCCAAAAAAGAATTGACAAAAAATATTAAGAGAGTAAAATCTAGTTATTATTTTATCATTATAGTCTGAATAGAAATTCGATTTATTATATATTGAATCACGACTGATTCTAGTTTTTTCTGCCATTACATTTAGTGCCGTCGATTTTCCTGACCCATTTCCTCCGTACAAAATAGTAATCGATTCAAATTCGATTTTTTCAAGATCTCGTACTGACAATGTTTTAAATGGATAAAACGTATTATAGCATTCTCTTCCAATTGAATAGATATAACTCATTTCCTTATCTTCGCTAGGGAATGTAAAATCGGATAAGTAAATCAATAAATACCTCCATTTAAAATAGCACAGACTCTTGCCTATCTCATAAAATTAATAACCTCATTTTACTAAAAATAAGCTACTTTATCAATTTCTTTAGCTTTAACAAATCTTCACCACGATGATTGTAACGCCGTTCAAATTTTTCAAAAATAAAGGAAAAATTTCTAACTTACATCCGTTGAATTTAGTAAGTCGCCGCTTACCTAAAATGTATATTTTTTTGCTTGTATTGGATTCGTAAAGTTTCGGCTTATAAATAAATTTAGTTATTTTTTAATTATTTGTTTTCTCCTATAAATCCTTGTGCTACTGTCTATGAAGTTTTTATATTTATTCCCGTCTCAAGCGATTTGATGATATCTACAGCCTGAAGCGGCGTAATGGTTATTCCCGCCAAATCTTCTAAACGGATTCCAATTCCTTCTATATTACACTCACTAAAATCCAGCCCTTTTAGCTTAGCGCCAGATAGCTGAGCTTGATGCAAAGCAACACGAAACAGTTGGATTCGGTTAAAAGATGCGTTGTAGAAATCAGCCTTTTTAAGAGAAGTGTCTTTAATCACGACATTTTTAAATCTGGATTCTGCAAAAATAGAATAATCTGCTATGCATGCATTAAGAACAACATTTAAAATGGATGATCCATAAAAATTACTTCCAAGAAGTTTGCAATTTTGTAGCTCTACTCTACAAAAAATTGACTCACACATTTGGATGTTCGAAAAATCGCACTATTTTAATATGCAATCCGTGATACTTAACCGATTAAAGTTGCACTCTTGAAATTTCACATTAGAGAGCGCAGAGCCTTTAATCTCAATATCATTTGCACTCTGTTTACAGAAAACTATATCTTTTATTTTTGTATTAGAAATAATGTCTTCATCTTTAATATCGACAAGCTCTTTTTTGTCAAATTCTATCAGATCATTATTTAATTTTGGTGTATCAATTTTATATGAAGTTATAGATTACCTCCTAAACAGCAGGCTTAAAGATTTAAATTGGTCCGAGTGACAGGAGTCGAACCTGCGGCCTCTTGAACCCCATTCAAGCGCGCTACCAAACTGCGCCACACCCGGTTAATTATTATATTAACTGTATTATAATACCATATACGTTATAATAAATTCAAGTACGCAGCCCCAACGCTTCACCAAGAAAAGATACTGATTCTTAAAATACTTGCGTTTTCAAATTGATAAAAAATTTATTTGTGTTTTTAATGTGTTTATACAAAATTTATATTATAATTAGTTGAATTAAATTAACTTAAAAATTAAATTTTACATTAAAGTTTTTAAAAATAAGGAGACAAAAAATGCGACTAATATTAGCTTCGTCATCAAAAACGCGCAGGGCAATTCTTGATATGCTGGGTTTTAAATATGAAGTTATTACCAGTAAAGACGCAGAAAAAAGTAACGAGACAGATTTTGAAAAATATGTGATTGGGCTTTCAAAAATTAAAGCAAGATCTGCAGCCAAGCAATTAAACAATGAAAAAGCTTTAATTATCGCTGCTGATACCATAATTTGCATGGGAAATAAAAAATTTGAAAAGCCTAAAAGCAAGGAAAAAGCGCTTGAAAATATGCAGCTTTTCAGTGGGAATATGAACTACGCTCTAACAGGCGTGACTATAAGAGATTTATATAAAAACAAAGAACTAACTTTTTTTGATAAAACCGAAGTTTATTTTAAAAAAATTACTGAAGCTGATATGCACTGGTACATAAATAACACTGAGCACATTTTAGAGCATGCCGGCTATTCGCTTGCGGATGGCAAAGCTTTAATTTTTTTGGATAAAATAGTTGGGGATTATTACAATATATTAGGCATGCCTATTAGTAAACTTTATACTAATTTTAATGAACTTGGTTATAGCGCATCGGATTTTTAATAACACACCTCGAGAAAAATATACCTATCTTTATCTCAGCATTTTCTTTGCAATTTTTAAATATTTGACTTAAAACGCTCCTCTTCGCTGAAAATGCAACCGCAATATTTTTGCATATACATCCCAGAATCTCTAGCTATCTTCTGCCCTTCTTTAAAGTACGGCCTGAAATCACGGTACAAAAAATCCACACCGTATTTTTCGGCTATTTCTTTACCTATTTTACAAATTAAATCGTGCTTCTGATAAGGACTTATTAAAAGAGTAGTTGAAAAAGCTTTGTATCCATATTCAGAAGCGTAGTGAGCTGTTTCTTCCAAACGGGATTTATAGCAATACTCACATCTGTTATTAAACTCAGGACAAACATTTTTAATAAATGTTTGAAGCCCATACTCGTTTTTTACATGAATTTCAAGATTTTTGGATTTGGCAAAATCAAATAGCGTATCTTTTCTGCTTTTATATTCAATATACGGATGAACATTTGGATTATACCAAAACAAAACCGGCACTATGTTTTCGCTTTGAAAAACATCTATGCATTTAACTGAGCAAGGCGCGCAACAAGTATGTAAAAAAATTTTCATAATATTTCTCTTTAATATGTAAGCTTACGCATTTTGAACGCTGGGTTCGTTGATATTTTTATTATTATTTTCTTTGTTTTCTTTTTTTGTCCACGCAATGATTCCCCTAATAGCAAGAAGAAAATAAACAAAAAATAACGCACATTGAGCATACTCGCCTATAATAAAAAATCTTATAACCATATACATATTGGAAACAAGCCAAAATACAAAACCCCATTTGTTTCTTTCGGCATTCATAAGAGTACCAGCTAAACCGACTGCTGACATTACCCATGATAAAATTGTCCAAGTCATTATTTTTAACATCCTTCCTTATAAGCTCTTGTGGTCAGAGCATTTTCATAATTCATTATATTATATTTTTAAAAATTTTGTAAAATAATTTCTTGAGAAGCAGAAAAAATCATCGGATAACTTGAAAAATAAGAAATATTATTATTAGCGGTATAATAAAGCCAAAACCGCACTCAAAATCCGCTGCGCAAAAACCGCAAAACAAGAGCTTAAAAAGGAAGAATATTGCAACGCATACTCCCAAAATAGCGAAAAATATAATGAAATTGAACATTCTGCAAAAAAATGGTCTCATATATCCCATATATTTGAATAATACTCCTGTAAATTATGTTTTTTCATAGAATAAGGCTTAAAAAGCTCGCCTTTGCCAATTTTTATCTTTGCCCCAACATGCCTATAACCTAAAAACGCAAATGGCACTTTAGGAACTATGTCTCTTCTGTGTTCAACTCTTAATGTTTTAAAAAGCCTTAGGTTATAAAAATTTTTAAAAGCTTTGTTGCCCACTCTGGGGCATCCAAAAACCACAACTTCATAATCTTTGTGCGGAAAATTACACCTTAGGTCAATAGCGCACAAAATTGCAAGCGCAGCACCGTAAGAATGACCTGTTACATAAATTTTCTTTATGTTTTCGTTTACAAATTCTCGGATTTTGCCGCGAACGCTGTGTGATTTGTATGTGCTAATAAACCCTGTATGAACTTTTATTTTATGTGAAAAATGGTTGTAGGGTATCAAAGCTTCCCAGAATTTAAAATCCGCCTGCCAATCCTTTTTGGAATCTGAACCGCGAAATACTATGGTTAAAATACTGCTATTTACTCTCAAAAAGCACTGAATACCGGTTTTTTTATCATTAACAAATATGAGTTTACCGTCAGAACCTTCAGCCTGGCAATCGCTGTAAGACATTCCACAGTATTCCAGCATTTTTATAATTTGTTTTTTATCCAATCGAGATTCACCTCGATTAAATATATATGCATGAAGATATTTTTTTACCGATATTTTTTGAAATTTTTGGAATTTCATATTATACTATAAGATTAGATACTATTAAGATTAGATTTCGAGTTTAAAAATTTATTGGAGGTTTAATTTGAATTATATAAAAAATCTTATAACAGAAGCGACTATCGCGCGAAAAAATGCTTACACTCCCTACTCAAAGTTTAAAGTCGGCGCTGCACTTTTAACCTTAAATGAAAAAATATATGCAGGGTTTAATATTGAATGTGCAGCATATTCTGTTTGCAATTGTGCTGAACGTACGGCGCTCTTTAGAGCTGTTTTTGACGGCCACAAAAAATTTAAAGCCATAGCAGTTGTTGGAGGTAGCGAAAACGAAAAAGAAATTTTAACTTCCTATTGCCCGCCATGCGGGATGTGTCGCCAAGCACTAAGAGAATTTTGCGATCCAAAAGATTTCGAAATAATACTTGCAAAAAGCGAGAACGATTTTAAAATTTTAACGCTAGAAGAGTTGCTTCCGGAAAGTTTTGGTCCTGATAATCTTTAAACTTGTTCTAAAATTGCACGAAATGAGATGTTTAAATTATTAAAAATTTTATAATGTTTACGCACTATCCCCTTTTATTAAAATCTTTTCAATGTATCGAGAGAACAGTCTTCGCTGATTTTAATGGAATCTGCACTAGTTTTAGATGAGCTTTTTAAAAATTATCTTTTGGCTTTGTAAAATTTGTTTTAGGGAGGAATTATTTTTGATTTTTGAATCCAAATGTAACGAGATACGAAAAAGTATATTAACGGAAATTGGCACTTTGGGAGTCGGGCATATCGGCGGCTCACTTTCAATAGTTGAGCTTTTAGTGGTTCTTTATAACAAACATATGAACATCGACCCTAAAAACCCACAAAAAGAAGGCAGAGACCGCTTGATAGTTTCCAAGGGACATAGTGGGCCGGCAGTTTACGCAATTTTATCAGATATGGGTTATTTTCCGAAAGAGTGGTTGTTAACGCTCAATCAGCCCGGGACTAACCTTCCAAGCCACTGTGACATGAATAAAACTCCGGGAATCGATATGACAACTGGTTCGCTAGGCCAGGGTTTTTCGTGTGCTATAGGAGTTGCAAAGGCTTCTAAACTTAAAAATGACGGAGCGACAATATATGCAATAATTGGCGACGGCGAAACCCAGGAGGGTCAAATTTGGGAAGCTGCCATGTTCGCCGCACATCATAATCTTAATAATTTAATAGCTTTTACGGATTATAACAAACTTCAGCTCGATGGCATGGTTAATGAGATTTGTGATATTAATCCGCTTGACTTGAAATGGGAAGCTTTTGGTTGGGATGTAATAACTATTGCGAACGGCAATGATTGCGATGAGATTGACAGTGCCATAACAAAAGCGAAGCTTTGCGAAAAACCTGTTATGATAATTTTAAATACAGTAAAAGGCTATGGAATAAGTTTTGCCGAAAAGGCCGGCGCTTCAAACCACAGCATGCCGATAACAAAAGAAATGTTTGAAGAGGGCATGAAAGAATTAAACTATGCAACTTAGTTTATACTTTATGTTTTTCCTCCGCCTACTAACTGAAGGGAAAAACTAGAACTAATATATGCAAATTCAGCAATGCTGAAAATTAGGAGACGAAATTTAATGGAAATGAGACAAATGTTTGCTCTAGAACTTGAAAGAGCGATGAGCGAAAATGAAAAAATTGTGGTTTTGAATTCCGACCTTGCTAAACCTAATGGATTTTCAGACCTTGAAAAAAAGTATAAAGACCGCGTGATAAATGTTGGAATCGCGGAGCAAAATATGGCGTCAATTGCCGCAGGAATGAGCAGTTACGGTTTTATCCCTTTTATATGTACATTTACACCTTTTGCGACGCGCAGAATATGCGACCAGATAGCAGTTTCCATATGTTATGCTAAACAAAACGTTAAAATTATAGGCACCGACCCCGGAATCAGCGCGGAATATAATGGCGGGACGCACATGAGTTTTGAAGATATAGGGGTTTTAAGAAGTATACCAAATATAGTAATATTCGAGCCCGTAGACAACATTCAGCTTAAAAATATTTTGCCGCAAATACTCAACTTTAAAGGCCCGGTTTATATAAGAATGTTCAGAAAAGAAATTCCGGATGTTTTTACGGAAGACCATAAATTTAATCTTTTTGGTTCTAATACTATAAAAGAGGGAGAAGATGTAAGTATTTTTTGCTCCGGTATTATGGTTCAGGAAACAATTGAGGCAAATAAAATACTCGAAGAAATTGGCATAAATGCAGAAATAATTAATATTCATACTATAAAACCAATTGATGAGGAAAGCGTTATAAACTCAGCCAAAAAAACAAAAGCGGTTGTAACAGTCGAGAATCATAATATTATTGGAGGGCTTCGCTCTGCTGTTTCTGAAGTTTTAGCGGAAAGCTGTCCAGTGCCGCTTCGCTCGGTTGGAATAAGAGATGCTTTTGGCCAGGTTGGGAAAATGCCTTACTTAAAAGAGATTTATAACATGACGGCAGAAGATATAGTTGAAGCAGTAAAATCAGTACTGGAAACAAAATAATGTTCTGTTAGTATGGAGAATCAGAATGGCATAGTCTCTCTAAACTTAAACCCCCTTTCGTAAATTTAGACTTACTATTTGGACTAAATCTTACATTACGGTAAAGAAGTTGGAATGGATTTATGTTTTTTATATGTTGTACTGTTGAAATATTTTAACCTAAGATATAGAATATATGATGTTTATAGCATTGATCTGAGTTGGAGTGAATTTTTTGAGTAATGTTTGCTGCGTGATACTTGCCGCCGGCGATGGTACTAGGATGAAGTCCAGTATACCAAAAATCCTCTCGCCTGTTCTTTTTGAGCCAATGGTTGGGTGGGTTATTAATTCGGTTATGATGTGCAACATTGAAAATATTTGCGTTGTTACGGGTTATAAACACGAGCTTGTGCAAGATTATTTAGACAGCTTAGGTTATAATCTTGAAAATGTGGTACAAAATGAGCGCCTAGGTACAGCTCACGCTGTTATGACAGCGTTTCCGTTTCTTGAAAAGTATACCGGCGGCGATGTTTTAATTCTTGGCGGAGACGCTCCATTCATTGACAAAGCAACAATCACAAAAGCTTACAAAATACATAAAAATTCAAACAACTCCGCAACAATCATTTCCTCAAAGCTTGATAACCCCATAGGTTACGGCAGAATAATACGAAATAGTTCCGACTATAATGTTGAGGCAATAGTTGAAGAGCAGGACGCAAGCTTTACCCAGAGGTCCATTCGAGAAATAAACTCAGGAGCTTATTGGTTTAAAGTAGATGATTTAATGGCACACCTTAATAAAATCAAAAAAGATACTTTCCAAAACGAGTATTACTTAACATCTGTTATAAAACTTTTAATAAATAATAAATGCCGGGTGGACGCGTTTGAAACGTCATCCTCTGATGTTGCGCTTGGGGCAAATGATACATATCAGCTTCAAAAACTAAATGAAATTGCAAGAAATAAAGTTATTGATGGACTTATGGAAAACGGAGTAAAAATAGCCTGCAGAGATGGCGTTATTATAGGCAAATGGGTACAAATTGGCGCCGGAACCTCGATTCTGCCAGGAACAATCCTTACCGGAAAAACAGTTATAGAAAAAGAATGTATAATTGGTCCAGGCAGCCAGATTACAGACTGCCAAGTTGGCGACAATACCACTATAAACCACAGCTACTGCAAAAACAGCATCATAGCTGAAAATCAGGAAATTGGACCATTTGCTTCAATTATAAATTTTAATGGCGCATCGTAAAAAGCCATTTAAAATAATAAAGACGTTTAAAAGGAGAAAAAATTTATGGAGTATCAGGGGCGAGATTTAAAAATTTTCACGGCAAACTCTAACCCAAAGCTTGCTGAAAATATTGCAAATGAGCTCGGCTGCGAACTTGGAGAATCAGAAGTTAGTAGGTTTAGCGACGGAGAAATATCAGTTTCCATCCGCGAATCAGTAAGAGGAGCGGACTGCTTCATAGTTCAGTCCACATGCACTCCCATTAACGAAAACCTTATGGAACTTTTAATAATGATTGATGCCGTTAAAAGAGCATCCGCCGCAAGAATTACCGCTGTTATCCCTTATTTCGGGTACGCCAGACAAGACAGGAAAGCAAAGCCCCGAGACCCCATTTCCGCAAAACTTGTTGCCGACCTTTTAACAACTGCCGGAGCAGAGAGAATCCTTACAATGGAGCTTCACACGCTTCAAATTCAAGGATTTTTTAATGTCCCGGTAGACCATATAATCGCAGCTCCGCTTTTTGCCTCTTTTATTAAAGAAGTTGACAGATTTAATCCTGAAGAGTTCACTGTTCTCGCGCCTGACCTAGGTTCAATTTCAAGAGCCCGCCAGTTTGCAACAAGACTTGGATGCCCACTCGCGCTAGTTGATAAGAGGCGTCCGCGCGCCAATGTAAGCGAAGTTATGAATATAGTCGGAGATGTGAAAGATAAAAAAATAATCCTTGTAGATGATATTATCGACACCGCCGGTACACTGTGCAATGCAGCAAATGCAATAATCGAAAAAGGAGGAGCAAAAGAAGTTTATGCTTATGTTGCTCATCCGGTGCTTTCGGGAAACGCCCTTGAAAGGCTGCAAGAAAGCGCAATTAAGAAAATGATAGTTTTAAATACTATAAATCTTCCTGAAGACAAAATGCTCGATAAATTTACTGTTTTGAATGTTGCACCTGTATTATCTGAGGCGATAAAAAGAATAAATAGTGACCGGCCAATTTCAACGATGATTTTAGAGTAAACTTGTCCTAAAACTGCATGAAAAGGATGAGAAGGCGTAGCCTCCTAAATTCTTTAAGCCAACCTAAGGTTTTGATTTGAAGTAAAGTTTAATTACGAAATAGGTTTGAGATAGATTTTATTCATGTTTATAAACGCTGTTACTCAATTGTAAAAATGAAAGATGAATTATATTATGAGTAGAATTGATTTTATTATAGTGGGCCTTGGAAATCCCGGAAAAGAATACGAAAACACGCGGCACAATGCAGGTTTTATAGCGCTTGATTACACAGCAAATAAACTGGGAACGGAAATCAATTCCAAAAAAATTAAAAGCCTCTGCACGACTGTACAGTATGGTGACAAAAAAATATTTCTTCTAAAACCGCAAACTTATATGAATTTAAGCGGCGAAGCTGTTATAGCTGCTATGAATTTTTATAAAATTCCTCCTGAAAAAGTGATTTTGATCTTTGATGATGTTTCTTTGCCGCTCGGTAAAATCAGAGTACGTAAAAATGGCTCGCATGGCGGGCATAACGGGTTAAAAAGTATATTCGATTTGTGCTCTTCAGAAAATTTCCCAAGAATAAAAATAGGTGTTGGGGGTAGACCAAACGAAAACTGGGATCTCGCTGATTGGGTACTTTCAAAATTTAATAAAGAAGATCTCGAAACTATAAATAAATCTGCTCAAGAAACTTATGAATCGATTTGCCTTATAATTGATGGTAAAATAGACGAAGCAATGAACGAGTTTAATTAAAAGGATGGTGAAAAAGAGATTAAGTAAGTCTGTGCACTGCTAAATAATTTCTTAAATAATAATGAAAAAACGATTAGATAGCATGGTGTTTGAACGCGGTTTAGCCGAAAGTCGAGAGAAAGCCAAAATTTTGATTATGGAAGGTCTTATTTTTGTCGATAATCAAAAATCCGATAAACCCGGCACAACTTATAATGAAGATTGCAATATTGAAATTAGAAATAATAAAATAGGCTACGTCAGTCGCGGCGGGCTTAAGCTCGAAAAAGCTATAAAAAGTTTTAATATTGAACTTAAAAATTTAACCACTCTTGATGTTGGCGCATCTACAGGCGGATTTACAGATTGTATGCTCCAAAATGGATGCACTAAGGTATACTCAGTAGATGTTGGGTATGGTCAGCTTGATTGGAAGCTTAGAAACGACCCAAGAGTTATAAATTTGGAAAGAACAAATATAAGATATATTGATAAATTGCATATCAAAGACCCTATCGATTTTTTCACGGTTGATGTGTCGTTTATATCGCTTCGCCTTGTTCTACCGATAATCAGAGAAATTGTAAGAGACGGATCACTAGGCATTTGCCTTATTAAACCTCAGTTTGAAGCTGGCAGAGAAAAAATTGGCAAAAAGGGCGTCGTTAGGGATAAAAAAGTTCACATAGAAGTAATAGAAACAATATATAATTTTTGCCTAAATAACGGCTTTTCGGTACTTAATATTGACTATTCTCCAATTAAAGGTCCTGAAGGAAACATAGAATATTTAATGCTCATTAAAAAATCTGATAATGCCTACATAGACGATAATATAGATGTTGAGAATACCGTGAAAGCTTCGCACGAAAAGTTATAAAATCAAATAATTTGCAAAATTTATTATTTTAGATCATAGTAATTGTATAGATAATGAATTACAGTTAAAGCAGAAAGGCGGTCTGATTTCTCGTGAAAATACCTGTTGAAGTTTCCGCACGTCATGTGCACCTTTCAAAAGAAGCCATTGATGCTCTTTTCGGAAAAGATTATGATTTAACACCTAAAAAACCTCTTTCACAACCTGGTCAGTTTGCATGCGAAGAGAGAGTAGACATTGTAGGGCCAAAAGAAACTTTAAAAAATGTTGCAGTGCTTGGCCCTGCGCGCAAAAACACACAAGCCGAAATTTCACTTACTGATTCAATTAAAATAGGCGTAGGTGGAATGATTCGTGAATCGGGTGATTTAGTCGAAAGTGCCGGTTGCACCCTTATAGGGCCTGCCGGAGAATATAAAATTAACGAAGGTTTGATTATATCAAAGCGCCACATCCATATAACTCCAGAAGATGCCAATAAGTTATCTGTAAAAGACGGGCAAATTGCGAAAGTCAAAATAATAAGCCATGGGCGTTCGCTTACATACGACGATGTTGTTATCAGAGTCAGTGAAAATTTTTCGCTCGCCATGCATATTGATACCGATGAAGCAAATGCTCTGAATTATCAGCAAGGACTCATCGGGGAAATAATTTCCTAGTAAATATTTACAAAAATTTTCAATTTTTTACATATAATAATATTCATTTATACAAAATTTTAGTTAAATAATACTTTATTATTGATTTAACAGAACAAATCGGGTAATATACTACATTGTACCAAATAATTAATACATTTTGCACAAAATTTTTATTTTCTGGCCACAAAAAAGGAAGATAATTTTGGATTTTAACCACAAAACTGTACTACTGAGTGAAACATTACAGTTCCTTAATATAAATCCAAATGGTATTTATGTTGACGGAACAGCGGGCGGCGCCGGGTTATCATTCAAAATCGCTTCCAGGATTTCAAAAAAAGGGCGCCTCGTATGCATTGACCAAGACCCGGACGCAATTTTAATTTGCCGGGAAAGGCTTTCGAATTTCGAAAATGTTCATGTTGTTCAGGATAATTTTGCGAATATCGAAAATATTGTACATAATCTGGGTTTTGAAAAAGTCGATGGCGTTATTCTTGATTTAGGAGTGTCTTCTTACCAACTTGACTTCGCAGAGCGTGGGTTTTCTTACAAAAAAGATGCACCTCTTGATATGAGGATGAGCAAACAAGGGCAATCTGCTTATGAAGTGGTTAATTTTTTGAGTTATGAAGAGCTTCGCGGGATAATTAGCAAGTACGGCGAAGAAAGATTTGCTTCAAAAATAGCAAATGCAATTACCGAAAAAAGAGCAAGAAAACCAATTAAAACCACCTCTGAGCTTGCACAAATAGTAAGCGATGCAATTCCTTTTGCCGCAAAAAGAGACGGCGGAAATCCAGCAAGAAAAACTTTTCAGGCAATAAGAATTTATGTGAACCGTGAGCTTGAGAATCTTTCAGAAGGGCTTGATAAGTCGTTTAAAATCTTAAAAAAAGGCGGCAGGCTAGTAGTTATAACATTTCATTCTTTAGAAGACAGGATTGTTAAGAAAAAAATGAAAGCTTGGTCTCAAGGTTGCATTTGCCCTTCAGATTTTCCAGTTTGTGTTTGCGGACAAGTTCCATTGGCAAAAATTTTACATAAAAAAGCTATTAAACCATCAAATGATGAGATAGAAATAAATCCCCGAAGCAGAAGCGCAAAACTGCGAGTATGTGAAAAAATCATTTAAAATTAATTTGTGGAGATGCTAGTTAAAAATGTATGACAGAAATGCGGCAAGCATAGTTTTCGACTTTAAAAATCTTGAAGAAAAAAAACTAAAACCTGGCAAATTAGTTAGACTGCCCGGTAAAAAAGCTAGACAGAAAGAAAAAGCCAGAATTCAGAAAATGTTTTTAGCAAGCGTTTTTTCTGTTTTTTTGCTTGCGGCAGTTTGCGTCTCCGGTTTTGTTTTGGGACAAGTTAAGCTTACTGAAGTTTCAGATGCAGCGCATAAAGCTTCAGTAGAGCTTAATAAATACAAGAGCACTAATACACAACTTTTCATGGAGCTTAAATCCGCTCAAACTTCTAATGGCCACAGTTTTAACAGTGAAAATAATTAATTTATAAAAATAAATAATCAAGGCGATAAACAGCGCGCAACACAGCAAAAAAATTAACTTATAATAGTTAGTTAAATATAGCGACAGCCGCAAGGCTGTTTTTTTACGTAATAAAAAATGCGGTATTGACAATATATACAAAATTATATAATATCTATATAAAATTATATGATATTTTATACAAAATATATATAGGGAGGAATAAATTATGCCGCCAATTAAAACTTCTGCAGCCGGAATTCCGAAAGGAAATGTCGAAAATTTAAAAGCATCTACTCCTAACCTTCAACTTAAAGTACCTAAAGCAGAAAGCACAACATTAGCAAGGGTGTTCGATAAACTAAAAAAAGAAATTCCTAAAAAATACAGAAAAATACTTAACCCATCGGCTATAAATACCTTAACTAAGGCGCTTTCACGTTCTGAAAAAGAGAAAATCGAAGAACTGAAGAAAAATTTAAAATCGGAATTAGAATTTTTTAGAAATTTAGTAGCTCGAATATGTTATAGTTATTGGGCAGATAGCGATGTACGAAAAACTGGTGAAGCATGTTTGAATAGCATCGAAAAATATTGTAAAAAAGTGAATATCAAATTGCCGCCGCCGAAAGTTACTTACCATGATCTTGGGCTTGCAATAAAAAATATTTATAGCGATTTTGTAAAATATTTAGAGAGTTTTACTAAAGCCGCTAATATATTGTACTCTTTAATGAGCAAACTTTCAGTTTTAGAGAAAGTGAGAAAAGTAAAAGCGGATTTGGATCAAAAATTAGCTAAAGCCAAAAGTTTAGGAATCAATACTGAAAATTATAGCGAACTAGTTAATAATTTAGGAGCTATTATGTCTTGGCGTGAAAATTCATTACCACCAAAAGAAATAGATAACTATAAACTTGGCGAATCTATGAAAGACTATACTTCTAAGTTTAAAGAATTAGTTGAGAGATGTAACAAAGGCGACGACTGGGGAGAAATCGAAAAAGAATTCTATAAACTTTTGCAAGATTTAAAAAAATCAAACGTAGAACTGCAAGAGCTAATGAAAAAAGTAAAGCCAGTTAAGATACCTCTTACCCCAGAAAAAATAGGAAAAATTGGGGAGCAGGTACGTACTGCTTTAAAAGAATTAGATTCAAAAATCGAATTTTCAAATAAACTTGCTGGATACAAAGTTTTTGATAATAATATGGGTCTTGATATAAAGTTTTCTTACTTAAAGGAAGAGGAACAAAAGAAAAAAATTGAAGAAATTTGGAATCAGGCATGGGTTGCAGGTGGAAAGGCCAACCCTAAATTTTTTAAACATGGCTCACAGGACTGCTTATCGATAGCTCAAGGCAAAAAAAGGTTAGAGCAACAATACGACCATAAAAATGGAGATAGCATTGTATCTGTAAGTAAAGGTCCCTACTATATTCTTGTGGATAAAGATGCTAAACAAGTTCAAACTGGAAATAAAACTATTAATAAAAGCAGTAAGGAACAAGAAGCGATAACAGAAGTTGAAAATTATTTGAAAGCCGCTTTACAAGCCGGCAGCTTTAATGTTAAAGTTTGAGGGGATTTTTAATTTACAGGAATTTAACTATATTCCTGCAGAAGATGGGTGATTTGCTCTTCGATATAAAGCAAACTTTGCTTTAATTTCTCGCTGCCAAACTCTCGAACCATTATGTAAAATTTTATTTTAGGCTCAGTACCTGACGGGCGGATTATTATGCGATTTTCGCCTACCAAAGAGAAAATTAATATGTCCGACCTAGGCAGATAGTCCTCAATTTTTAGAACCTCTAGTTCCCCAATAGATTTTGGGGGACTATTTCTTAAATTTTTCATTATGGCGTCTATTTTCAGCTTTCCTTCATGTCCTTTAAATTCAAAACTTAAAGTTTTTTCACCGAAAAATCCGTATTCTTCCCACAGTTTAAAAAGCACATCGTATAAATTCATGTTATCTTTTTGTTTATAATAAGCCGCAGCTTCGCATGTAAGAAGAGCGGCAGAGATCGCGTCTTTATCTCGAGTATACGCTCCGCTGAGGTATCCGTTACTTTCTTCAAAACCGAAAATAAAGCGCGAAAGCTCGCCTTTTTGCTCTAATTTTAAAATTTCAGAAGCTATATTTTTAAAGCCCGTAAGCACTTCTTTAACTTCGCAGCTGTATTTTTTGGCAATTTCATTGATAATAAGGCTACTAACGATCGTTTTGATTACCATGGAATTTTTCGCCAGCGTATTGGCCTCCGCTCTAGATCTTATAATATAATCAAAAAGAATTGTTCCAATTTCATTCCCACTTAAAAGTCTGTATTCATTTTCGTGTTTTATGCAAACTCCAAGCCTATCCGCGTCAGGGTCGGTTGCTACGATGAAATCAGACTTTTTTTCGCGGGCGAGCTCTATGGCTTTAGAATAAGCCGACAAGACCTCCGGATTTGGGTAGTGGCAAGTTGTAAAATTTTCATCCGGATTTTCTTGCTCCGGAACTACGTGCAAGTTTTTTACTCCTGATTTTTGAAGCACAGTTTTCACAAATTTGCTTCCGGAACCGTTCAAGGGTGTGTAGACAATATTTAAATCAGACAGTGGAAATTTATTTATCCTCTGGTTCATAACGGCATAAAGATATCTATCATAGGCATCTTGCGCAATAAAAGATATTAAATTTTTTTCTTTAGCTTTATCAAAATTCATAATTTTTACGTCATTAAAAATATCAATATTCATCATTTGCTCGTAAACTTCGCGAGCGGAAACTTCAGTCATTTGAGCGCCGTCTTCGCCGTAACATTTGTAGCCGTTATATTCAGCAGTATTATGGCTAGCGGTGATCATAACCCCTGCTTTTGCACCAAGATTCCTTACTGCGAAAGATAAAAACGGCGTTGGCTGCAGTTCAGAAGTGATATGAGCTTTTATATTATTCCCCGCCATTACTTTGGCAGTTTCAAGAGCAAAAACTTTTGAGTTTTTTCGCGAATCAAAAGATATGGCAACCGACGGATTTTCATGCCTTTCTTTCAAATAATTTGCCAAACCTTGGGACACCAAACGAACAGTATATATATTCATTCTGTTAGCTCCCGCACCCATTATCCCCCGAAGTCCGGCAGTGCCAAATTCCAAATTTCTATAAAATCTTTCATATTTTTCGTGAGAGTTATTTTTAATATTTTCAAGTTCGTCCAAAAGATTTTCGTCTTTTACGTTTTTTAGCCAGAATTCATATAAACTATCAATATTGTTCATGCCAGATCATTCTCCTATGCAAAATAAAGGAAGTGTTTTTTGAGTAATTATTTTAGTTTTTAGGCAAAGAAAATTTGTTTAAGCTCTCACTGCTTTGTTTTTATACGCTTTTGCCGGATATCTGAACCTAAGAACTCGAGCCAAATGTTATTTCCTATAATTCGTGAAATCATTCGCTGAGTGTAGTTTTTTTCGAGCTCACGCATAGAAAGGTTCGTACTGATTATTGTGGTTTTACCCATTATTATGCGCGAATTTATAACATTGTAGATTGCGGCATTTGAAAAAGCCGTTGAATATTCCGTTCCAAGATCATCAATTATTAAAAGGTCACAGTCTATAAAATGCTGCTCACTTTCGTTTTCATCGCGAAAATTTTTGAACTTTTCTTTTTCCATTTTGGAAACCATGTTCTGCGTCGACCCATAGATAACCCCGTAACCTTTGTTTATAACTTCGCGCGCTATTGCCAGCGAAAGATGGGTTTTCCCAAGGCCTGTGCTTCCTGTCATTAAAAGATTTGGAGAATTCTTACTAAATTCATCTGCATATTTTTTACAAAATTTTAAAATTTGCGTCATTCTTTTCCTAGGAGACTGCTCTGCACTATCAGATGAACCATCTGTATAATAATCGAGTGAAAAATTTTCAAAAGACGAAAGCTCGAGCGGGGACATTTGGTTTAGTTTTTTATATGATTCTTTCTTGAGCATATCTTTCATGCAGATACACATCATACCGTCAATAAAACCTTCATCCGCACATTTTTCGCAGCTATGGCGAACTTCCAAATAATCTTCAGGCAAATCTACGCTTTTTAAAATTTCTTTAAGATTTTCTCTTAAAATTTTATTTTTCTCCTTTAATTTATAAAGAGCCTCAGCAACGTTTTTGCCACCAAGAACAGCTCTCGCCGCTTCCAGCGCTGTACTTGCTAAATTTTTTTCAATATCAGAAGCTACAGGGAATCGTTTATAAAAAATTTCTTTTTTTCGATTCAATTCTTCATAAGATTTATTTCGCATTTTATACAGCTTTTTCTGGACTTCATCATAAATTTCTCTGCTATACCCCATTTGGATTTCACCTCTTTAATCCTTTACATAATCTTTTATATAATCACGAAAATAATTTTCATATTCATCTATATTATAAGAAGCTTTGTTATTTTGATCGGAGAAATTTTTTTTGCGGCTTCGCGCAGAATTTTCGATTAAAGCTTGCTCAATAGTCACAATACCTTGACTATACCAGCGCTTGACGATGCTATCCATATATTTCAAAACATATTTTCCATTAGCATTTATGCATCTCTCATACGCTTCTTTAACAAGCTCATCGCTGTAGCCCCATTGCCCGAGCCATCTGCAAACAGCCTCTTCTTCACGAACTGACGGAGCTCTATGGTATATTCCAATAATACTTTCAAATCTATTCCACATAACATTTGCTTCATTTAAGCTTTGAATTTTTTTCTCGGCTTTCTCAAGATCGTCAATTCCTTCGCTCGACCAATTTATACCTATTTTTTCTATGTATTTCATGTTTGCCTTCCCAACGCTTACCGCGTACTGAAGGAGCATGATAATAACATCCACGGGCAAACCATCATTATCATGAAGCATTAAAAGAGCTGCGCTATCGCCATTTGAAATCGGACGCCCAAGCACAATCTGAGCTTCCTGCATAAGGAAATTTATTTCATCGGAGCTTTGCATTCTATTAGCTATGTGTGAACTATCCGGTTTTTGATATCTCCTTGTTATTTTTTGAGAATTTTCATACGCAAAAATTTTATTTTTATTCAGAATTTCTTCAACTTTAAAATTTTCTTCAATTTTAGAAGATAAAAGCCCCTGCTCATCCCAGTAAATTATAGAATTTTGAGTTTCTTCTTCGCTAAGTCCTGTAATTTTAGCAATTTCAGTTAACTCAAGCTGCCTCCCGCCATAGCGAAGCACACATAAAAGAACTTTAATCTGCGCTTCACTTGATGATTTTATGTATTTATCAAAAATTTTTGATGGAACTGCGAAAACAGATTCCCACTCACCTAAATTTAAGTTATAAGCCACTAATTTTTCTCCTAAATTAAAATAACATACATTTATTAAAATTATATAGGCATTATTATTTTATATCAAGAAGGCAAATCATTTAGTATTTCAAATAAGTGTATATAAATCTCCCCTCCATCTATCTAGCTTACTATATCGAAAGTTATATTTTTATCATTGTCAATTTTTAAGAAAACAAAAAACACAGCTTTTCAATTAAGTTCAGTACTTAAAGAAAAACTATGTTTTAAAAAATACTTTTCTACGCTTATTTGTTTACAGCATCTTTAAATGATTTGCCTGCTTTAAAAGCTGGAGCTTTAGATGCAGGAATCTGAATCGGCTTACCGGTTCTTGGGTCACGGCCTTTGCGGGCTGTGCGTTTGCGAACTTCAAAAGTTCCAAATCCAACTAACTGGACTTTTCCGCCTTTTGAAAGTTCTCCAATTACTGATTCAATAACAGCATCAAGTGCTTTATCTGAATCTTTTTTGGTGAATCCGCTTTTTTCTGCGATTTTTGCTACGAGTTCAGACCTGTTCATAATACAACCTCCGTGTTTTTAATAGTGCCGAATCGGCACAAATACTGTCTTGCTGACCTCTTATTATTATAATTTTTAAATCAGCACGTCAATACTACTACATCTTATTCCTATTTTCAAGCGATATTTTATATAAAAATTCATCTTTAAACCTTTCGCATGAATCATAAAGCGCACTTTCGGCGTCAACATTAACAAGGCGAGACACCTCAGTTACAGCAAACAGTAGGTCTCCGAGCTCTTTATTGTAATCATCTTGGCGACCGTCAATTATTAAATTTTCTAAGTAATGAAGCCGCTCAAAAGTTTCATTTATTGCATCTTCCACTGAAAAAAGCCCATACCCTGCCCTGGCGGCTCTGCCTTGTACTTTGGTGGTTCTCATAAGTGCCGGAAGCGTTTTAGAAACATTTTTCATACTTTCTGCGGGAGTTTCTGCTCTTGAACATACTTTCATAGTTTCTCTTACACCTTCACGCATATTTTCACGCGGTCTCTCATGATTTCTTATATCATAAATATCACGACGCCCACACTCTCTATCTCTGCTATCTCTAATATCTCTGCTATTATCCCTATCTTTAAAAGAATTATTTGAAAAAACATGAGGATGTCTAAGTATTATTTTTCGGCATATTTCATCGACAACATCTTCGAAAGAAAAATTATCTTCGTCTTCTTCAATGCTGCAGTGAAGAGCAATTTGAAGCAAAATGTCTCCGAGCTCTTCTTTTAGCATATCGCTGTCACTTAAATCGATTGCTTCAACCGCATCATAAGCTTCTTCAATAAGATTCGAACGCAAACTCACATGAGTTTGAACTCTGTCCCACGGGCATCCTTTCGGGGACCTAAGCAAATTCACCAAATCTAAAAAATCATGAAGCGAATACTTACGTTTACGGATTAGTTCCATAGAAAATCCTACTCTCTTTTTTTAAAATTCTTTATGTATGTTAATAAATTTTAACACATATTACCATATTAACTGATTAAGTGATATTTTTCAAGTATTTTCACAAATTTTTTACATCCCGGAATTACTATTAAGTCGCAAGATGTCAAAGTACGAGAGAAAAAAAGTGCAAGAACATAAACTATAGCAGCTATGGCAATTGAAATCATAGAAGAAAGTTTATAATTTAAAACCCGAATTAAAAATCCATGTGAGGAATATGCAGCAGCTGCACAAAGTAGGCCACAAAAGAGAGGCTTAAAAAATACTGTTTTTAGGTCAAAAGTCATTTGCACTTCCTTGCATAAAAGAACTAGTCCCGAAATGCATACAAAAATGTAGCATGCTAAAGTTCCTATGCCCGCTCCTTGAACATTGATTTCCGGTATACCAACTAAAATATAGTTAAGAACGATTTTTATTATCATTCCAATAGTGAGTATCTTGAGCGGCAAATCAGCTCTACCAACAGCCTGAAGCATACTGCAAATAGGCGTGCTTATTGAAACAAATATTATGGCGATAGAATAAATACTCATAATTGCGGAAGCTATACTTATCTCGCCAAGCTGATTGCTCTTGCCGAATGTATTATAAACAAGATCCATAATTGGGTACGAAAGAACGGACATTCCAAGACCTATTGGGAATGAAATAATCGTTGTCATTTTTAAAATTGTCTCTATGTTCTTTTTTATTTTTTCTTTTATTCCATTAACCCACGAAGCAGTAACATTTGGCAATGCACTTATCGCGAGGCCTTGTGTGATTGTGGGAAGCAGCATTGTTATATTGTTCATATATACAAAGCATCCATTTAAAAAAACGTGAGTTGTGCCGTCTGCGATTGCTTCTTCAGGAATTAACCCCTTATAAACGCTCATAAGCACATTTGGCGCATACTGCATAATGTCATACAATCTGCGCTGGACAAGCATCGTATCTATTGCGCCCGCAAGGTTCATTATTATGGCACCCAGCGCAACCGGAATTGCAATATTTAAGAGCATTTTTAAAAGAGTTTTTTTAGGTCTTGCATCCTCACAGTTTGCTAGTTCCTCGTTTGTAATGCCATCACCGGAAATTTTGTATTTTATAAAAATATATAAAAATCCGCAAATTGCCCCTAAAGTAATCCCCAGCACTGCTCCCGCCGAAGCAAACGGAAGAGTCATGCTCCGCGCCGCTAGCTCGTTTTCGCAAGGTCTACCAAAAACAGTTCCAAAATTTCTGTATTCGTTCATTCCGTATTCAACTGCTATAAAAGCTAACGTTGGGCCAAACACAACTTTACCAACCGCTTCAACTACTTCAGAAATAGCTGTTGGTATCATATTACTAAGGCCTTCATAATAACCCTTATAAATTGAAATAAGGCAAGCAAAAAGTACTGTAGGCGCGAGCATAAACATTGAATATAATGCACCCGGGGCGTTTGTGAATCTAACATACAAAAACGAACCCATAATCATTAAAATTGTTCCAGTAAGGCCTGTGAAAATAAACATCGGAACTGATATTTTGTGAATAAGCCGTACGTCTTTGTACCTTCCTCTGGCCACATCACCAGCAACCATACGCGAAATTGCAATCGGAAGACCTGCTGTTGCTAATGCATAAATTGGATTATAAACACTATAAGCCGAGCTGAAATATCCTGATCCAACACCTTCAAGAATGTACGCTAAAGGTATTTTAAAAGCTGCTCCCGCAATTTTAACAAACAACATACCTACCGCCATGATCACAGCGCCGGCGGCAAACGATTGACTCACTTTTTTGGATTTCTTGACTTTTTGACTAGTAATTGTCATGAAAATTTTCCTTTTAATTTTTACTTTTATATAAAAATACTTATTTTAAAAATCAAACACAATAATTATAT
The DNA here is from genome assembly GCA_023458915.1 of Bacillota bacterium. Taxonomy (GTDB): domain Bacteria; phylum Bacillota; class Clostridia; order Oscillospirales; family Acutalibacteraceae; genus UMGS1491. Next base: position 10,407 of record JAEWWM010000050.1, on the reverse strand, counting down.
CATAATATATTGTACTACAAGGCTTAAAAATATATGTATAAGTAAGAGATAGTGTTAATAAATATAGTTTTCATTAAAATGGAGATAGCATGGCTCTTAAATTTTTAAGCCTCTTATGTTAATATTAACATTCTCAAACGGCAAACTCTTTTATTAATATAAAATTTCATATATAATAATTTTTCAAATCAAATAATACTTAAGTTCTTCCTAAAGCAGAAGAAGAATATAAAAATCAAAGTTCTGAGGTTAAAAAAATTGAAAAAATATTTTGTGGTGGTATTGTCGCTATTTATTTGCTTTTTTGGATGCGGGTGCCAAAAAGAAAAAACCGATAAGATTCGGTTTGTGGCGTCGTGCTATCCCGTTTACATAACGGCGCTTAATTTGGTGGATAATATAGATGGCGTCACGGCCCTATGCATGGCGGAAAACCACAGCGGATGCCTTCACGACTTTCAGCTTAAATCTGAAGATTTAAAACAAATCGAAAAATCCTCTGCATTCATAATTAATGGCGCGGGAATGGAATCATTCTTAAATAAAGTTATGAATGAACTTCCGAATATTAAAATAATTGATTCCAGCGCAGAAATTGAACTCATTAAAGACGATGACTGCGACTGCGAAGAAAATTGCCATCATGAATATAATCCGCATATATGGGTTTCGATAAGTAATTATATAAAACAGGTTGAAAATATTGCCGATGGACTTTCTAAGGTTGATCCGCAGCACAGTGAGGCATATAAAAGAAATAGAGATATTTACATCGCAAAATTAAATGATCTAAAAAACAAAATGCACTCCGCTTTAGATAATGTTAAAAATAAAAATATAGTTACATTTCACGAAGCTTTCCCCTATTTTGCCAAAGAATTCGGGCTTAATATTGCAGGCGTTATAAACCACGAACCCGAAAACAACCCCAGCGCAAAAGAACTTACCAATATAATAGAAATAGTAAAAAAACTGAGGATTAAAGCTTTATTTACCGAACCTCAGTACCCGAGCGCCGCGGCAGAAATTATTTCAAAAGAAACCAGAGCAAAAATTTATATACTTGATCCGGCTGCTTCGGGTGAGAAATCAAAAGATGCTTACATTAATATTATGGAGAAAAATCTTGAAACTTTGAAAATTGCACTAAATTAAAAATAAAGATTAAAAACAAAGGAATTTAAAATAAAAATGGATAATTGCCATTGCAGTGTAAAAATCAATAATTTGCAGGTGAAGCGTGGTGGGCACACAATTTTAAACCGCGTCACACTTAGTGCTAACCACGGGGAAACTTTGGCTCTTATTGGCAAAAACGGAGCCGGAAAGACAACACTTTTAAAATCTATACTTCACAGCATAGATTTTAAAGGCACGATTGATTTTTTCGATTCAAACGGAAACCGCATTCTAAGCCCTAAAATAGGTTATGTCCCTCAAAGGTTGAGTTTTGACCATGGCACTCCAATGACAGTTATGGATCTTTTTTGTGCCAACTCTTCTTATCTGCCCGTATGGCTCGGGCATAGCAAAAAATTAAAAGAGAAAGCTCACGAAATTCTTAAAAAAGTCGAAGCACAAAAACATATAAATAAGCCAATCGGCAAGCTTTCCGGCGGCGAACTTCAAAGGGTGCTTTTGGCGTTTGCATTAGAGCCAACACCCGATATACTTCTTCTCGATGAGCCAGTATCAGCAGTTGACCGCAAAGGAATAAGCCAGTTTTATAGCGTAATAAAATCCATGCGAGATGACTACCATATGCCGGTAATTTTGGTTTCGCATGATCTTGGACATGTCGCAAAGTATGCCACATCTTACGTTCTTATAAATCATACCGTTATCGAAACCGGACAAGCTAAAGATTTAATGCAAAGCCAAAAAGTACGTGAAACATTCGGGGTAGAAGCTCTCGGAGGTGAAAAAATATGGATTTAATATACTCCACATTAGAATCACTTCTCCCCTTTTCCTGGATGGAATTTAGTTTCATGAAAAATGCATTTTTGGCGATTTTACTGATTAGCCCGCTGTTTGGCCTTGTTGGGACCATGATAGTTAACAATAAAATGTCTTTTTTTTCAGATGCAATGGGACACTGCGCACTTACGGGAATTGCAATTGGTGTTATGCTCGGAGCCGACAATTATGCGCTCTCAATGCTTGGATTTGCACTTATTTTTGCCCTTGGAATTTCAAGCATAATTGAATCTAAAATTTCATCTTCCGATACAATTATTGGAGTATTTTCCTCCGCGGGAATTGCACTTGGAATCGTGCTACTTTCCGCAAAAGGTGGATTTTCAAAATATTCGGGTTATTTAATAGGCGATATACTTTCAATAACTCAAAATGAAATTATGATTCTGGCAGTTGTGCTATTTTTAATTGTTATAATCTGGATACTTTCGTTTAACAAATTAATGCTCGCAAGCCTTAATTCCGACATGGCAAAAAGCAAACAAATAAATGTAAAATTTTACAAAAACATATTCGTTATTTTAATAGCGCTGATTGTTACTGTATCGCTAAGATGGGTGGGAATGCTAATAATCAATTCTCTTCTTGTATTGCCGGCAGCATCGGCACGAAATATAGTCAAAAGCATGCGGGCTTACCATTTGATTTCGATAATATTCTCGGTTTTTTCAGGTGCCTCTGGACTTATAATTTCATACTACATGGCTTCTTCCGCGGGAGCAACGATTGTACTTGTATCTTCAGTTATATTTTTTGTAACGTTTTTTATAAATAAATCTTGTAACCTGAGTTAATTTTGCAATATTTTAAATTTCTTCTTCCCGCCATGTGGCGGGAAGAAGAAATAGGAATAATTATTTATGTGGCACCCAAGCTCAACAAAAATCCTAAAGAAGGTGATTGCATGAACATGCTCAAACTAATCTGGCACTGCATAAAATACAGCGACAAATTTTTATGGAGCATTGTAATTATTATTTCAGTTTACAGTTTACTTTTAATTGGAAGCGTTTCGCGGGAAGGTTTTAATTACTTTACCGTACAGTCAATTTCAGTCGGCATCGGGTTTTTAGGTGCTGTGGCGCTGCAAGTGGTGGATTATAAAGTTATTTCCAAAGCCTCAAAATGGATTGGGATTATTTGCATACTACTCATAATTTACACCTTGTTCGCAGGCGTTACGATAGCAGGCTCTTCAGGAGTTAATGCCAAAGCATGGATAAAACTCCCCGGCGGGGTAACGTTTCAGCCGTCTGAACTTGTGAAAATAGGTTTTATTATAACTTTTGCGAGACATCTTGCAATTCTAAAAAAATCAAAACAGTTAAAAAACTTTCAAAGTATAGTGATTTTAGCAGTTCATGCTCTTATACCCGTAATTTTAATGCATATGCAGGGCGACGATGGAGCGGCAATAATCTTTTTATGCATTGCGCTCACAATGGCATTTATGGCCGGCTTGCCGCTCAGGTATTTTCTATCACTTAGTGCGATTGGCGCACTTTTAGCACCTCTCGCATGGAAATTTATACTGGCAGATTACCAAAAACAGCGGATATTAAGCCAAATGAACCCCGAAGCCGATCCACTTAATATGGGATACCAGCAAATTCAAGGCAAGCTTTCCATAGGCTCCGGCGGAATATTCGGGACAGGGATTTTCAGTGGGCCGAGAGTCGCTAATAACGTTGTACCAATTCAAGAAAGTGACTTTATATTCTCGGTCGCCGGCGAAGAACTTGGATTCATTGGTTGCTTTCTTATAATTTTGCTTCTATTGACTCTTATTTTAAAAATTGGATTTACCGCGAAAAAATCTAATGATATAATCGGAATGCTTACATGCTTCGGTTTTATCGGACTAATAGCATCACAAACGATTTTTAATTTAGGAATGTGCCTAAGTTTGCTTCCCGTTATGGGTGTAACGCTGCCATTTTTTAGCGTTGGCGGATCTTCTGCATCATGCCTTTATTTAGGAATAGGCATACTTCAAAATATATATTTAAACCGCAATCAAACCAAAAATACGCTTGAAACCGGGTAGATTCTAGTTGATTAAACCTTTATGCTCTGCTTATTTTGGCACAATTTTTAATTGGTATAAGTTGTTATAAGGGCACTGGCTAAAGCATAATATTTACAAATATTTATATCCCCTAGTAATATTTACAATTTTAATCCTTTTTAATTTTAGTATTGCTTAAATTCCTAAGTTTCAAAAAACTTATTGATAGTAGATTTTTAAAAAAACATATTACAATAGTCCTACTGGTGGTTTTGATGTTTTCTAGTTGCACAAAATTTGCTTTTGCTGTTGAATCAAAAAATGAAACAATAAACATAGCAATTCTGGGCTATGGTATAGTTGGTTCAGGTGTTAAAGAAATTGTATATAAAAACTTTGAGAATATAAAAAGATGGTCTGGAAGTCAAGTTAAGGTTAAAAAAATTCTTGTGCGTAAAACTCATACTGAATTCTTAAAAAATAGCGAAGTTTTCACATCCAGCTTTGAAAAAATTTTAAATGATCCTAAAATAAAAATCGTTGTTGAATCTATGGGCGGACTTGATCCCGCGTATAAATATGTTAAAAAGTGCCTTGAAAATGGGAAAAGCGTAGTAACACCAAATAAACTGTTAGTTGCAACGCATGGCGCAGAGCTTCTTAAAATCGCTGCAGACAATAATCTAAGCTTTAAATTCGAAGCAAGCGTATGTGGCGGAACCCCTATAATTGCACCAATGATGAATTCTTTAAATGCTAATAATATTAAGAAAATTTGTGGAATTGTAAATGGCACTACGAATTTTATACTCACAAAAATGATAAATGAAAATTTAAGTTTCGAAAATGCTCTTAAAATGGCACAAAATTTAGGATATGCTGAAAGTGACCCAACTGCTGATGTCGAAGGCTTAGACGCCAAAAATAAAATCTGCATTTTAGCTTCTATTGCCTGTGGCGAACATATTTATCCCAAAAATGTTCGCGCCGAGGGTATTACTAAAATTTCGCTTAAAGATGTAGAATGTGCTAAAAATCTAGGATATGCCATAAAACTTATTGGTTATGCTGAAAAAAGTGATAACGGCAAAGCTTTAATTTTTGTCGCACCAATGCTTGTTCCTAACTCAAATCCGCTTTCAATTGCTGATGACGTTTTCAATGCAGTTTTAGTTGATGGCGATTGCACTGGTAAAATCATGTTTTATGGTAAAGGTGCAGGCAAATTGCCTACTGCAAGCGCGGTTGTTTCAGATATTATTGACTGTATAAATAATTTTGAAACTCCAAAGAAAGCTGCTTGGAAAGATTCAAAAAATAATAACGTTAATAATTTTGAAAATTTTGCTGCTAAGTTTTATATTCGCTTTCAAAAAGATAATATTGAAAAATTTTTTGTAACTGAAAAAATGAAAGTTAGTGACTTTAATAAATATGTTAAACACCTTGAAAAATCAGGGTTTAAAATACTTTCAAAAATTATGGTTTTGGACTAAATAAAGCTTTTTCGGAACTGAATAAAATATAGATTACTCTAAAAAAATCACCGGCATAGCTGGTGATTTTCGTTTGCATATTATAAACTTATGTTTGCAAACATAAGTAAAAAACATGGTACCGGTAGTGGGACTTGAACCCACACGCCCTTGCGAGCAACGGATTTTGAGTCCGTCGCGTCTGCCATTCCGCCACACCGGCATAGTATATTTTGAGTTTATCAAACCCGCACGGTTATGTCAATTTTTGCTTAAAGATATCTTTAAAAAATTAAGATTATTTTACATTTTTTGGGTTTTATAGCTAACCAATATTTTCTACCCAGCAACCAGCGAGAAAGTCCCTTTCAAACACTTGGTAATATCACTATTTCTCTGGATTACTAATATTAATATTCATTCATTAAATATAAAAATTTATATCAATATAAATTTAACTCACATACTATATAGTGTAATTTAAATTTATAATAATATTGTTAGGATGATAAATTATGGATCAGTTTTTAAGACCGCAAGATCAAAATTCGTCAATGGATGAGTATGTGGATAAAATTGAAGATATGTACCCAGAAAATTACAAAAAAATTTATCCTGTTATTCAAGATATTACCGATTCAATCGACGATAATCGTATGTATAGCATGACTCAAGCAGATTTAGATAACATGACCGAACAAATTGTTCGAAAAAGTAATCCACACAGTGACGAAAATTTAGCAAGGGAAATCGCAAGAATTCTAATACTGAGAGAGTTATTTGATAGACACGACCGTCGTAGAGGGTTCCCTTTTATACCTTTCTTTTTTAATCCGTTTGGCGGGCGCGATCATCGTAGACGCAGGGGAAGATTTGGTAGGTAGTAATTAGCTCACATAGTCCAGGAGTTGCCATCGAAAGGCCAACACCAAGATAAACTTCACGCCCAACTTAATCGATTTTATTTACAAGGGGTCAGATCGAAATATTAAGCCAAGATGAATCAAAATAAAAATCATATAATTTGCGATCTTGTATAATCAAAAAATTATATTGTTAAAACAAATCAGATCTCAGAGAAAATCGTTTTCTCTGAGATTATATTTTAATATTATTATATTTCAAAAAATAAGCTAACTTATGGTACTTTCCAAATATTCTTCGAGTTCTATCTCTTCTTTTTTTCTTTTTCTGTCGAAAAACACAAATACAATAATTGCCAAAGACAAAACTGTTACAAGAGATGTAATAATTCCAATTACAATTGTTAAAGCACATCTATTTTCTGTTTTCAAAGGTGATTACCCCCTCAAATTCAAATAAATTCACTGTTCATAATGATAACAATTGTATGTTTTCAAGTCAATATCCATTTTTTACCGTTTAGGCTAAACCTCTTTAAGCAACTTATCCATCTTTATTTTTGATACATAATTATAAACAATTTTTGAAACGATAATTATTGGCATAAGTATCAAAACGTTAATCCAGTTAAGCGGTTCTAATTCAAGTAATTTCGTAAAAGTTATGATACCTACAAGAAAAACAATACTAATACCCCACAAAAGTGCTTTTCGAAGTTTATTAAATGGAAGCGATATATTATAAAGCAAAAATATACCCATAACCCCTGTTGTAACAACGGTAAGAGTTGAATACCTTTCCTGTGAGATGTTAAAAAACGAATAAATTCCGACACACAGTAACAATGAAAACACGGTTGCCAGAGCTGACGGCAAGGCTTTACTAATTATGTTGTTAAATAAATTTCCGCGAATTTTTTCTCTGTTAGGCTCCAGCGCAAGAATAAATGACGGGATTCCAATAGCTATAGCGCTGATAAGCGTCATTTGAATTGGTATGAATGGGTAAGGTGCGGGAATAAAGAAAAACAATATGGAAAGTAGGAAAGAGTAAATTGTTTTTACTAAAAAAAGCGAAGATGACCTTTGAATGTTATTTATTGCTTTTCTTCCTTCTGCAACGGCTTTTGGCATAGCTGCAAAATCGGAGTTCAAAAGTACGAGATGCGAAACATTCCTTGCAATATCGCTTCCGCTCGCCATCGCAACACTGCAGTCAGCTTCTTTCATTGCAAGCACATCATTTACTCCGTCGCCGACCATTGCAACCGTATGCCCCTGAGCTTTTAAAGATTTTATAAGCTCTTGTTTTTGCGTGGGTGTAACTCGCCCGAAAACCGTGTACTTAGTGGCAGCTTCTTTAATTTCTTCTTCTGATTTTAAAGTAGTAGCATCAATATAAGCGCTAGCATTTTGCAGTTTTACTCGTTCGCCAATTTTTGAAACAGTTACAGGGTTATCTCCTGAAATAATTTTAATATCTACCCCTTGTTTTTTAAAAAAATTTAAAGTTTTTTCGGCGCTATACCTGATTTTATCTTTTATAAGTATAAAAGCCATAAGCTGAATTCCTTTTGGAATTCTGCCGTTTTCAAAATTATTTTCAGAGTGAGCTAAGGCTAAAACTCTGTAATTTTCTGAATAAAATTTTATTTTTTTTTGAACTTTATCGTATTCATCACCAAATATAAATTCCGCAGCCCCAAGCACAAGAGTGCCCTCTTTTTTAAAATTAGCACCAGACCATTTTTTTTCTGAAGAAAAAGGCATTATCTGACAGGCGCTGCCCATATCTTTGCTCGGCGGGGAAAACTTTTTTACCGCTTTAAATGTTTCATTGTTATCGTCCAAAACGCTTGTTAGCATAGTTAAAGCTTTTTTTACATCTCTTTCAGAAAAGCCGTTTTCAGGTATAACTTCGTGCACGTCAAACGTTCCTTCGGTTATAGTTCCTGTTTTATCAAGGCATAAAGTATCAACGCGGGCCAGCGTTTCAAGACAGTATATATCTTGCACCAGAACCTTATTTTTTGAAAGCCTTAAAACTCCCACAGCAAGAATTGAGCTCGAAAGAAGCACCAATCCTTCGGGAATCATCCCCGTCAGAGCTGCTGAAGTTGTAACTATGGCCGACGACCAATCGTGATCCGATATGCTATATTGTCTATAAAAAAGAAGCATTCCGATTGGGATTATTGCTATAGATATAATTTTAATTATCTTATTGATCGCAATCATTATTTCAGATTTAGTTTTTTTAATGTATTTTGAGCCTTTAAGAAGCGTGGAAGCATAATTGTTTTCACCAATATGCTCAACTTTTGCCACGCAATTTCCACTTACAATATAGCTGCCCGAAAGTAACATATCCCCGGGCTTTTTTGCTATTAAATCTGGCTCCCCTGTTAAAAGGGATTCATTTACCTCGCAACTTCCCTCCATAATAATTGAGTCTGCAACAATCTGGTTTCCGCTCGTAAAGCATATGATGTCATCAAGGACAACTCTTTCAATTTTTGTTTTGCCTTTTCTACCGTTTCGTATTACTGTAGCACTGTTAGAAGAGATTAAATTCAGTTTATCCACGGTTTTTTTGGCCCGAATTTCTTGGCTTATACCAATTATGGAATTGCATATTACAACACCCATAAACATAAGATTTCTATAAGAGCCAACGTATAGCAAAGCTAATGCCAGGACCAGATTTATAAAATTAAAAAGTGTAAAAAAATTGTCTTTTATGATTTCGGAGTTTGATTTTGTGGAAATGGATTTGTCGACATTAACAAGGCCGTCCTTAAATCTATTTTTCACTTCTTTTTGAGTGAGCCCGAAATCAATTTTTGGTTTATATCTTTTAATGTTGATTGCTAAAGGGGTTTCCATATTCATCCTCCAAAAAATGGCCATTGTGTTATTAAGTCACGTACCATCTAGATTATAGGTAATTACTTTTTTAGTCAAATTTTAAGATAAATTTTATTCCGGGGAGTGATAGATTTGATTTGCAGAATAGTTGATATGAAAAATAAACAGGTTATAAATATTAAAAATGGCTGTTGTATTGGGTGTGTAAATGATGTTGAAGTTGATGTTGCCTGTGCTAAAATTGTTGCCATAGTAGTGTACGGCCGCCTTAAGTGTTTTGGGATTTTTGGAAGAGAGGACGACATCATAATAAAATGGGAAGATATTGACGTTATAGGCGAGGACACTATTTTAGTAAAATGCCACCCAACTCATCGTGGCAGAAAAAAATGCGGATGGTTTCCTGCCGCAATTCGAGGGTGGCGGTGGTAAATTTAGTATTTTAGCTTTATTAACAATAATGAAAATTTAAAAACGCCAAACCCACCACTTTTAGCGGTGAGTTTTATTTACAATTGATCTTGTTTTTTATCATGTTATGCTGCCTGATTTAATTATTGCACAGCTTTTAAATTCTTAGTCTGCTCATCTAAAACCTTTAAATTCTTAGTCTGCTCATCTAAAACCTTTACTATCTTAGTCTGCTCATCTAAAACCTTTACTAAATTTGTAAAATATTCTACACTACCAAGATTAGTGCTAGCTTTCTCATTATTAGAAATCGCATTATAAATAATTTTTCCGTTTAGCCAAGCGTCCCTTCCGATGATCCCTTCGAAATGACAATTTTTAGCAACTCTCCAAACCTCAGGCTTTATAGCGTCAATAACAGCCTTTGAAATAGGATCTTCTTCTAAGTTTTTCATAGAGCTTATTATAGAGCTTATTTTTGTGGTAGATAGATTTTTAACTTTTCTAAAAGCAGTCCAAAAACTTTCCCACATAAAGTGCACTTTTTTTAATATTAGAGCTTCTTTGGCGTATTGGTTCGTAATATTATTACCTAATTTCCAATCTTTTGGAAAATTACAATTTAGTATTTTTTCAATCGGTCTTTTCATTAATTTATTAGCATCATAAAATCCCTTTCAAATATTTTTTCAGCGAGTTCTAAAAATTTTTCGTTCATGTTTTTCTCCTAACATATAATTATTTGTAATAATTATACTATAAATAAAAATAAATTCAAGAGATTTATTTAATATTAATAAAT
>JAEWWM010000049.1 GCA_023458915.1 Bacillota bacterium | reverse complement strand
GACATGAATTTAGAAGAACTTAAAAAATTGCTTGAAAAGATTTGTAAAAAATTTCTTAAAAAAAGAGAGCTTCAAAAGTTGCCGGATGAATTTTCAAAAGTTAGTTTTAAAAAAATCACAAAAGAGCAAGTAAGAGATCTTATTCGAACTCTCATGAAAAAATTTTCCGGAGATAACGCTATTTAGGTTGATTAACAATAAATTAGAGCTCATTTCTCTATTTTATATGTTAAATAAAGGGATGATTTAGGCAAATTAAAGATTGCTAATAAGCTTTCTAAAAAATTTTAACTAAAATCCCGTAATTTTATAAAATGTCCACATTCAGTCGAATGCTAACGTTTTGTAAAATAAAATTTATATTTTTCGTAGCAGAAAGGAGTTGAAAGGTTCTTGCTATTTATTAGTAGGGAACCGAGATGATTATGGCAGAATATTTATCTCCGGGAGTCTATGTTGAGGAATTTGACAGTGGACCTACCCCGATGCAAGGTGTTGGAACTAGTACGGCGGGTTTCCTTGGTGTTGCTGAAAAAGGTCCCATTTCAGGCGCGCCTGTTTTAGTAACCGGTCCTGCAGATTTTAAACGCAAATTTGGTGGTTATTTGCATGAAAGTGAATTTGGTGAGTATAGGTATTTAGCTCACGCTGTAAACCATTTCTTTATTAATGGAGGTTCAAGAGCATTTGTTATGCGTATTGCTCCTACTGACGCGACAATCGCCAAAGCTTCCTCTCAGAAAGATAAAGAAGGCGTTGTTGATATCCAAGCAAAAGATCCGGGCGCTTGGGGAAATTCTATAGTTATTACATTTGAAGCTTCAAGTGAAAGTAAGAGCCAGATACTCGAAGATTTAGGCGAAGGCAAATATCGCCTGAAAAATGCTGTAGGATTTAATGTTGGTGATGTGGTTGCTCTTAACGGAGCGGGAGATGAGCAGTATGGAATAATTACAAATGCCGCAGGTAATTTTATAACATTTGCTGCTCCATTTGAAGGTGAAGTGGTTGACAAGGGCCTTCTTCCAAAAATCACAGTTCATACATGCGAAATAAATGTGGTTGTTGATTTAAATGGAGAAGTTGAGAAGTATAACTATGTTTCATTTAATGAAGTATCGCCGTCATTTATTGAAAAAGTAATAGACAAATCTGATATTGTAAATTTAAAAGCCAAGCCATCCGAAGGCGCAGTGCACCCAATGGATGTTATAAAACAAGTTTTTGGTGGGGCAGAGGGTACTGATACTATTACGATTTCATTTTCGGGAGGCACAAACGGAAGCGCAGCAAACCTTACTGATGATAACTTTATCGGAAAAGATGACGGCCCAGGGTCTAGGACGGGAATTCAGGCATTTCTTGATAACACAGATGTAAATATTATGGCGGTTCCCGGGGTAACCAGCGCGAATGTACAGCTTTCACTTGTGGCACACTGTGAAAAACTTGGAAGCAGATTTGCGGTGCTTGACGTACCAATGGAAGCCAAAACAGTTGGTGACATTATGCAGCACAGAGATATAGTCGACAGTGATTACTGTGCTATGTATCATCCGTGGATTCAAGTGTTTGATCCGCTTGATAAAAAAGATACGTTTATTCCCCCTTCGGGATCAGTAATAGGCATATATGCAAGAAGTGACAACGAAAGAGGAGTTCACAAAGCTCCGGCAAACGAAGTGGTTGCAAATTGCACAGGCCTTTTTGTTAACTATAACGTCGCTGAGCAAGACCTTTTAAACCCGAAAGGCGTAAACCTTATAAGAAAATTCCCGGGTTCTGGTATTAGAGTTTGGGGTGCAAGAACAGCTTCCTCCAAGCCGCTTTGGAAGTATATTAACGTAAGGCGTCTCTTCATTTATTTGGAGGAGTCAATTAAAGCAAACACTAATTGGGTAGTTTTTGAGCCCAATGATGCTGCTCTTTGGTCAAGGGTTCAAAGAACCATCGAGATTTTCCTTGAAGGGGTGTGGAGGACAGGAGCTCTTGTTGGGTCAGCGCCGGGAGATGCGTTTTTTGTAGACATCGGCCCGAATACCATGACTAAAGATGATATTGATAATGGCCGCTTAATATGTGTGATTGGTGTAGCGCCGGTTAAACCCGCTGAGTTTGTAATCTTTAGAATTACTCAAAAAACAGGCGAATAATTAATGTATTTTAAAAAGGAAGGAGAATGATTTAAATGGCAGAAGGATTAGCAACTTCAGGAATTCAAGAACTTGGTACTGAAGTATTATCAACTAAAGCATCAATAACAAACGGATTATCCTCACCGATAAGAGGGTTTAGATTTACGGCCAATTTTGAAGGGCTTGGCATAACATCATTTAGGGAAGTACAGGGATTTTCATCCGAAGTTGATTCCACTGAATATAGGGAAGGCGGATTTGGGTATTTAACCAAAAGGAAACTTCCGGGTCTTGTCAACTACGGTGATATTACTCTTACTAAGGGTCTTTATTCTAATCCAATTTTATATAATTTCTTCAATGACTTTCTTGAAGGAAACAATTTTACCCCTGTTAATGCAGTCATTACAATTTATGACAATGCCGGTAACCCAACTGCAAGCTGGAGTGTAATAAACGCATGGCCGAAGCAGTATTCATCGACCGACTTAAACGCCGAAGATTCCGCAATTCTTATTGAAACGCTTGTTTTGGCGCATGAGGGAATTAAGAGGGATGTATCGGTTGCAAGTGCTTAATACTAATTTTTGTTAGATATTTCAAATTTGAAATAATATACTTTACGTTTCTCCCCCGTTTAGGGCGGAGGAGAAACAAGAACTCGTATGGGCCCCGATTACTATTGATAGCAAAAAAGGGAGTGTAAACAATGGATAAATTACAAGAATTAGTAAAAGAAGGCAAACTTTCAGAAAATCTTATGAAAGATAAGGAGTTTGTTGAGGGTGCTAAAGAAATATTTAAATCTGAGAATGTTGAAATTGATGAAGAAAAATTAAAACAGTTGATTAAAGAAATTGAAAGCAAGCTCAAAACAAGTGAAATCATCAGTGATGAAGGACTTGAAAATATCTCAGGCGGTGTAACCAAGTATACGAAGCGCGTTCTTGTAAAAGTAGCATCCACGGTTTTGGGTAGTGCCCTGGGGCTTAGTGCGGGAGTTGCCGTTGGAACCGGGATAGGAGCCGCCATGGGGGCTGGCTTAGGAGCTGCGGTTGAAGTTGATAATGAGCAGAAGGAAAAAAAATTGAAAGACAAGGAAAAAAAATTGAAAGACATTGTGCGTGTCAGTGGTAGTATGGGCGGTTTAGCCGCCGGGGAAACTATAGGGATGGCGAGTGGCGCGATTCTTGGTTATAAGTTAGGGAATTCGATTTGTAGATCTTTGGATCTTGAATAAATTGGATAAGAAAGGGGGCACGAAGTGATGGAAAAATTTCAAGAATTAGTAAAAGAAGGCAAACTTTCAGAAAATCTTATGAAAGATAAGGAATTTGTTGAGGGCGCTAAAGAAATATTTAAATCTGAAAATGTTGAAGTTAGCGATGAAAAATTAAAACAGTTGATTAAAGAAATTGAAAACAAGCTCAAAACAAACGAACTTATGAGCGATGAGGAGCTTGAAAATGTTTCAGGTGGCATAAACGCAAAAAGCACTGCTGTAATGTATGCATCTATGTTTGCGTGCAGTGCTTTAGGAGGCGTTTTAGGAGCCGGTATAGTAAGTGGTATAGCAGGTGGTATATCAGTAGCAGCTACTGGAGCTGATATTAAAAAAACTATGAAGGATCCTAATAGCCCAACATCCAAAGCTATGTCAGGTGGCGGAATTGTCGGCGGTGCTAGCGGTGCGGCCGGGGGCCTGGTTCTTGGTTATAAATTAGGAAAATATATTTGTGACAAGTGCGGCCTCGAAAAAAATTAGAATAATTTTTAAGTGGTTATTTTCTGATTATAAGTTTTACGTTTATTTTTTCTCCGGCGATTATTTTGTAATAATTTGGCTATTTTCCTCTCGCCGTAGGGCGAGAGGAAAAACCGAAATAGTCGCTTTAATAGTATTTCTAAAGTCAGCACAAGAAAAATTACACAAATTAATAAGGAAGAGTGATTTTGAATATGTCAGTTCCCTTTGAAACCGAAGTTGAATTTGAACTCCCGAAAGGCTACATTGATAAAAACGGAGAGGTTCACAAGCACGGAGTTATGAGGCTTGCAAATGCTGCAGATGAAATAATTCCCTTAAATGATCCGAGAGTTAAAATGAATCCCGGATATTTAAGCATACTTTTGCTCGAAAGAGTTATCACTAAGCTTGGAAAACTTAAAAAAGTAGATGCGCATATTATTGAAAGCTTATTCACATCTGATATGGCATATTTGCAAGATTTATATCAAAGAATAAATGCAGTTGAATCTCCTGTGGTTACAGTTGTTTGTCCAAAATGTGCATGTGAATTCGGGTACGAGCCGCCTTTTTTCGGGGAAGCCTGAAAAGTTATCCCAGCAAGGTTCTTTATGAAGAGATAGCTTTTTTGGCTTATTATTTTCATTGGTCGCGTGAAGAAATTATGCTTCTTCCGCATAGAGAAAGAATCAAATTTTGCGACGAAGTTTCCAAAATAAACAAAAAAATGAACGCTGAAGCAAATAATAACCGCACAAATTTATTCGATGTTATAAATTAAGGCGCCTATCTGATGAGTAATGGGGTGAGCAATTATTATGGAGCGTCTGCCACAGCTTAGAGTTTCATCCATGAAGAATTTAACCCAAGGGTTCAATTTTATAGTTTCCCTTAACGAATTTACTTACGGGTTTGAAAACGTATCCGGTTTTACTATTAAAAAAAATGTTGAGTATATTAAAGAAGGTGGTGTAAATGACCATCAATTAATGGTTGGTGAACCTCAAGACGACAGGCCAACCCTTACATTCAAGCGTGGCCTTGTTTTGAAAGCACCAGCTATAATAAGCAATGCCGCTAAAGCCGCTGCAGCCAGAATACCAAATAATCTACTTCGCAAAACAGCTATGCTCGGTGTTACCGCAACGGACCCTCAAGAAGCATTGGAATCCGGTCCGGCTGTCGGGCTCATTCAGGTTTACAGCCGAGAAAATAAGCTTCGCGCACTATACTCCTTTTTTTCTTTGGGTATGATTGAATGGAACGTCGACGATCTTGACGCTGGTGATAGTAAAATACTCATTGAATCAATTAC
>JAEWWM010000048.1 GCA_023458915.1 Bacillota bacterium | reverse complement strand
TTTTATTGCAGGTAAATGTCCTTTTTTCTAAATCATCTATAAGGTCAAGTCCTGCGGCTAAAGTTAAAATTTTAAATATTGATCCGGGAGTAAAAGAGGAAGAAAGTGCTCTGTTTAAGTAAACACCTTCGTATTTTCCACTGTTATCTTTTGAAAAATCGGGTCTGTTATTAACATCATAAGTCGGCAAACTAACCATGCAAAGCATTTCGCCTGTCAAATAATTATAAGCCAGCGCTGCGCCTTTTTTATCTTTAAAACTTTTGGAAACGGTACTACATAAGTTACTGTCGAGAGTTAGCTTTATGTTTTTGTTCATATTTAAAATTTTTGGAGCGCTGAAACCTAAAACTGGGTTATATCCAAAAAGTTGGGTGCTATATCTACTCTGTACAGAGGTGGGAATTAAAGTGGAACCATCGCCAACCGCATGCAGCATAGCTTTTCTAACACTTTCATTTTCGTTATACATTCTTTTTCCGTTAATGGTTTGAGCTAAAATAGCGTCGTTTGCATCAAATATTTTTCCGCCGGATATTTCCCCTTCGGAGAGATGCCTGTTCATTGGCGAGAATGCCCACGTACTTGATTTCGTTACAAATTCGAATATAAAAAATCCAATTCCGGCGAAAAAAGAAAGTATTAAAAGATAAAGCATTAACGACCTTAGTTTGATATTCCTCACTTGTTTTTATACCTCCCTTTAAAACAAAGGATTTATAAACATAATTTTGATTTTATCCTGCGCTTATGGCATACGTTTTTTCATCAGAAGCTTTAATAAAAGCAAGCAAACACCACACTGAAACCATGCTTGACCCACCTAAACTTATAAATGGAAGCGTGACACCGGTAAGCGGCAAAATATCCGTAACACCGAAGACGTTCATCATCATTTGAAACACAATCATTCCCGCTGCAGAGCATGACGCTATGGAATAAAACGCTGAGCGGCTTCGCGTGCTGGCGTTTTTTGCATAAATGCCGATAAATGCTATGCTTACAAGCGCCGTCAAAGCTAAAATAAGTCCCCACTCTTCGCAAAGCATCCCGAAGACTAAATCGCTCGGTGCAGCAAAAACATACTTTAAACATCCCTTGCCTATGCCAAAGCCGAATAATCCCCCACTTGCAGAGTAAGTTAAAACTCTTGTTTGTTGGTAACCTATATCGTTTGCATGCTGCCAAACATGGCGCCACGCCGAAAATCTTGTCACTATATACGGCTTGAATTTTAATATAAATGCAAGACCTAAAGCAGCAGCAGCGCACGTCAAAATAACGGTTCGAATGCTGCCTGAACGCATAAAAGCTATCAAAATAAAAGTTACGAAAAATATACACGCTGTTCCAAAATCGCCCATAATAAAAAGCGCGCCCATGCAAACGGCTGAAAAAAGTATAAATCCTGTCAGGTTTTTAGTTGTTTGAAGTCCCCTAAGAGTCGATGCCCCGAAAAACACAAACGCAACTTTAACAAGTTCTGACGGCTGAAACAGAACAGAACCGATCATCACCCAGTTTTGCGAGCCGTTCCTTACTTTACCGAAAACAAGGTTAAACAATAGAAGCAAAACCGCTGCCGCGGCAATATAAGGTCTCCATTTCACGGCAAAATCCGGGTTCTTTATAAAAAATACAATGAACTCAAAAAGCGCAAGTCCAATTCCAAGCGCTATTAGCTGAGTGTAAGTTTCCGTTATGTCTACCCCACACAAAGTTATAATTCCAATACCACTTAAGAATATTCCGAGCGTTTCGAGCTCGAAACTGCTTCTTCTGAAACCGTATTTGGTTATGAGAAAATATATCCATGAGAGCCCAAAAAGCAGTGCAAATATAAAAATCGGTTTGTAATCAAAATATCCACTGGCAAAACATACTTCAAAAGCTGATAAGAACTGAAATATACTCACAAGCATAAGCACAGCGGAAGTAGAGTAAGATTTTTTAATGCGCTCTTTTTTAAAGCTATGATTGTTTTGCTCATCAGTTAAAATGTCTGATTTTTTAAGTTCATATTCAATTCCACCAATGTTTATAACGTCATCTATATAAACTGTTTCGGCTCCTTTTATCAGCTCGTCATTTAAAAATACTCCTCTTTTTGAGTTAGTGTCCGAAATCATCCATCCTTCATCTCTTCTAAAAAGTACGGCATGGTTTCTTGAAGCCGCAAAACTATTTACTACTACATCGCAGTGCTTATCTCGTCCCATTGAATTTTCCCAGTATGTAATTGGTATTTTTTCACCTGTTGTTTTGTTAAGGAGTGCAATAAGAGGCCGCTCAGGATTTAAATTTCCAAAAAGCGACGAAAAACAGCAGTAAACAATTAAAATCCCCATAAATGGGAGAATTATATGAAAAAAATATAAAAATATAGAAAACAGCGCGTTCAAAAGTTTGTCACGCCCCTTTTATTGCCATTTTTATTATCTAGCGTTACTATTTTACCACTTTTCTTTTGTTAAAGCCAACTCACGGCTATTATAAAGAATTATGGTTTTTATTTATTATTTATTAAGGGGGATGAGAGAGTCGTAACGCCTCTGAATTTTAAGCTCTTACTATAAATATAACTTTCTCGTTTGAACCAAATTTAGTCACATGAGGGGTTTTTAGGTAGATTTTACTTAAACTTTTTTGCGCTGCTCTTTTATAAAAATTATAAACTTAAATCTGAGTACATAATAAAAACCAAAAAATAGTAAAAAATACACTAAAATTTCCTTGACTACACGGTGTAATTAGGGTAATATTTTCATGTATGTAGAAGTTCAAAAATTAAAGTTATAAATAAAGGAGGATAATTATGAGCGAATATGTGTTACAAACATTTGATTTGACGAAAACTTATGCTCGTAAAAATGCGGTTGATCATATAAATCTTAAAATTCGCAAGGGCGATATTTACGGATTTATTGGTAAAAATGGCGCAGGGAAAACTACTACCATAAAAATGGTTGTCGGTTTGATTACTCCATCTTCGGGCGAAATTGAACTTTTTGGCAGTGATGATCTTCAAAAAGGCCGCAAAAAATCTGGTACAGTTATTGAAAGTCCTGCGTATTACCCTTATTTGAATGCGCGTCAAAACATAGAAGTTCAGCGCATTATGAAAGGCGTAAAAGACAAAAGTATAACTGATGAGCTTTTGACGGTGGTTGGTCTTGAGAATGCTGGACGCAAAAAAGCTAAAAATTTTTCGCTTGGTATGAAGCAAAGGCTTGCTATTGCATTAGCGCTAGTAGGTGACCCTGAATTTTTATTCTTAGACGAACCAATAAATGGCCTTGACCCCGCAGGAATAAAAGATGTCAGAGAGCTTGTACTTAAACTAAGCAAAGAAGCCTGAATTACTATCATGATTTCTAGCCATATTTTAGGTGAACTTTCTAAAATCGCAACATGTTATGGTATTATCAACGATGGCAAGTTAGTTGATCAGTTTACAACCGAAGAACTGCAGGAGAGAGTTAAGCCTCACATTAAGCTTACGGTTAATGACCCTGAAAAAGCGATTTCCGTGCTTAAAGAAAAGATGGGAATATCAAGCTTAGAAGTGCAGGATAACTCTGTAATAATTTATCAAATTCTAGATAAATCGGTAGAAATAAATAAAGTTTTAGAAGAAAACGAGATTATAGTTCAGTTCATAAGCAAAGAAGAGGGAGACTATGAAAATTATTTCATCAAGTTGATGGAAGGAGGATCCATTAATGATTAATTTACTAAAATCAGATTTTTATAAACTTTTCAGAATGAAATCGTTTTATATTTGTGCGGCAATCACAGCTGTTCTTGCGTCACTTGGAGTAATACTGCTTAATTCGGCAATTATAGCAGAACTGGGGATCGATGCTTCTTTGCTAGGGTATGACGGGATATATGCTTTAATTGTGGGAGTCAATAACAGTTTTGTTAATTTATTTATTGCTATATTAATTTCGATGTTTATATCAAGCGAATTTTCTTACGGAACAATGAAAAATATTGCTTCCAGAGGTGTTAGTAGGGCAAATATCTACCTTTCGAAAATTATTGTCGGTGTATTTGTAACTGTTGTTTACACGCTTTTTTGCGCACTGGTTTCATTTGCTATAGGAAGTATAATGTGGGGTACAGGCGAATTTACAAAAGATGTATATTTTGACCTTGCTAGAATGTTAGGACTTTTTCTTTTAGCTGAAGTTGCTATGCAGTGTATATTTACAATGATTGGATTTTTCATAAGGCAAACAGGCGGTACCGTTGCAACTAATCTAGCTATAATAATAGCATTCCCTGCGCTTATAATTCCATTTATTAATTTTGCAGTTCATGAATGGCTTAAGGTTGAGAATTTTGAATTAGCTAAATATTGGCCTGCAAATTATCTATCAAGATATTTGTCCTTGGATATTCTTAGAGATGACATAATTACAGGTACTATTGTTTGCGCTTCATTTATTATTGCTTCTCTTGCAATTGGTATATTTTTCTTTTATAAAAGAGATATCAAATAGTAAATTTTTTGGCGGAGCTAACATGTGCTACTAAATTTTTTAGTGGTCTTTACAATTTTGACAAAATATGTAAATATTTAATCCGAACTTTTTTAAAAGTTCGGATATTTTTGAATATATTTTGTTGTATAAGGTATTTGTGAACAATTAAAATATATATATTGAATTTAATATGCAAAATATAACCGGAGGATAATAAATTTATGATTATCAAAAACATTTATGAAAAAAAATTGCCCATCATGAACAATAAAATTTTAAAATATAATCTTTGCGAAGGAGAAGAAGGCAACCGAACGAATTACGGAATACAGCTTACTGAAGATACCGACAAAATTCATAGAGAAGAAATTATTTGGGACATATCTTCCGATAAAAATTTTGTTAATAATTTGCTTATGTATCTATCAGAAAATGTGATCGATACGGTGCATTTCAGAGACATTATAGAAGATTATATACAAGCCGATTTTTAGCAAATATAAAAATTTTTTAAACTAATTCGCTACAAAAAAGTTATTTAATACCCAAAATAACTTAAAATACCACTGTAAATTGCCTCAGCGAACTGGTGCTGATTGTTTCGAAGTTTTTCAGCATCACTGGCGTTAGTTATATAAGCAAGTTCTATAAGAACTGCCGGCATATGAGTATTTTTTAGAACATAAAGCGACGGTCTTGCTCTAACGCCGTTGTTTTTTGTTCCAAGATCTCTTACTATTGAATTTAAAATCTGCTCACCCAAGTAATATGATTGAGTATACTCCTGATATACGTATGCCTCAGTTCCGTTTACATTTGGGTCTGTGTTTGCGTTTGAATGAATGCTTATAAAATAATCAGCAGGCCACTGATTAGCCATATTTACGCGCTCGGCCAAACTTGTGGTGTTAGTTGTTCCTAAAATTTGCTCAGGCGAGGTACGAGAGGTTCGAACTTCAAACCTGGTATCATTTTTTAAAAGTTCAGCAAGGTATATTCCTACGTTGTAGTTAATATCTTGTTCTCTGAGGCCGAATCCTTCTGCTCCTGCATTAACGGTTCCTGGATTATGTCCCTGATCGATAAATATTTTTATAGCCAAAATATCACACCCTTTATATTAAATATACTATTAAAGCGATTTCTGGGGTGTGAAAGATATTTTTTAAAAAATTATTTTTATTTATGTTATTATGATATTTATAAATGAAAATGTAGTTAAAATTTGAAATTTATTCTGGAGTTAAATAAGTGAAACCGGTGCAAGTAAGGTACTCAAAGGTAAAAGAAAAATTTCCTAGGGAATTTATTTTGCTTCAAGGCACAGGTTGCTTTTGGGGTAAGTGCACTTTTTGCGATTATCATGAAGATGTTAGCCGCAAGCCTTTTGAAATTAACGCTCCAGTAATTGACAAAATTACCGGAGAATTCGGTGTTTTAGAAGTTATAAATTCCGGGTCTGCGATGGAGCTTGATAATCAAACATTTAATATGCTAATTAAAAAAGTAAATGAGCTCAAAATAAAAGAAGTATGGTTTGAAGCGCACTGGGTTTATAGAAATCAGCTTAAAAAATTTGCCAAAAATTTTAAAAATTCAGTCGTTAAGTTCAGAACAGGGATAGAAACTTTTGACCCAGTGCTCCGCAGTTTTTGGAATAAAGGTATCTCTGAAAGTATAAAACCCGAAGATGTGGCGAAATATTTTAGTGGTGTGAATTTATTAATCGGAACTGAAAACCAAAGTTTTGAGAGTATAATTTCAGATATAGTAATCGCAGAAAAATATTTTGAGCGTTTTATGATAAATATATTTATGCCAAATAGCACTAAAATAAAGTCAAATCCCGAACTTGTAGATAAATTTATAAAAGAAATATATCCAAATATAAAAAATAACCCTAAAATTGAGGTATTATTAAATAATACAGATTTGGGAGTTGGCTGAGTTTTAAAAATGAACAATTTTGAATTCACAGTAACCGGCGAAAATTCAGGGATGCGTATAGACAAATTTTTATCTTTGAGTTTGGAGCGCGTTTCGAGGTCTTATATTCATAAATTAATAGAAAATAACTTAGTGAAAATAAGCGGAAACTCTGTAAATAAAAATTACAAAGTAAATAAAAATGATAAGATAAATGTTATAATTCCTGAACCTGAAAATTTAGATATTTTGCCTGAAAATATCCCACTTGAGATAATTTACGAAGATAATGATTTGTTAATAATAAACAAGCCCAAAGGGATGGTAGTTCATCCTGCACCGGGAAATTACAGCGGGACACTTGTTAATGCGCTGCTCTACCACTGCAAAAATTCACTTTCGGGGATTAACGGGATTATTCGCCCGGGAATCGTTCACAGAATAGATAAAGATACGAGCGGGCTTTTAGTTATTGCTAAAAATGATAACGCCCATAAAATGCTTGCCAAACAAATAAAAGAACACAGCTTTACTCGCGAATACGAAGCTATAGTTCACGGAAATTTGAAAAAAGACAATGGAATAGTGTGCACAAACATCGGTAGACACAAGACAGACCGCAAAAAGATGGCGGTTTTAAATATTGGTGGGCGTACTGCTGTTACGCATTATGAAGTTATTGCAAGATATTCTGGATTTACTCACTTAAAATTAAAACTTGAAACAGGTCGAACACATCAAATTCGCGTACACATGGCGTATTTAGGTCATCCTGTGATCGGTGACGAAGTTTATGGGCCAAAAATTAAAAATGAATTTAAATTTCTTAAAGGTCAATGTTTACATGCAAGAACTTTAGGATTTGTTCACCCCACAACCGGTAAATATATTGAATTTATAAGCCCTTTGCCGGAATATTTTACAAAGGCTCTTTCTATAATTTCGGGGAAATCCTAAACTTTGTGGAAGTAATTATATATTGACTTAGCTGCTGATTCAGTAATACCAGAAATCAGCGTAAGTTCGTTTACAGAAGCTTTTGAAATTTTTTCTACCGATCCAAATGCTTTTAAAAGTGCTTTGGCACGCGTTTTGCCTATCCCGTCTATTTTAGTAAGTTCTGAAGAATTTACTTTTTTGTTTCTGAGCTTCTTGTGATAGCTGATAGTGTACCTATGAACCTCATTTTGCACAGAAGTGATGAACGAAAACACGCGGCTGTTATTTTTGATTTCTATCTCAGAGCCGTTTGTAGTTATTGCGCGCGTGCGGTGGCGACCGTCTTTCACCATGCCAAAAACAGGAATATCAATTTTAAAAGAATTAAGTACATCTCTCGCTGCACGAGTGTGAGCTACTCCCCCGTCAATTAAAATTAAATCCGGCAGGTTGCCAAAACCTTCTTTGCCTTTTTCTTCATTTCCAAGATAATTATTTATTCTCCTCTTAATGATTTCTCGCATGGAACTGTAATCATTCTGACCCAAGACAGTATTTATTTTAAACCTCTTGTAAGCAGCTTTCAAAGGCCTGCCGTTTTTTAAAACCACCATTCCACCAACGTTATCACTGCCTTGTAAGTTGGAAATATCATAGGCTTCGATGTATTTAGGAATGTTTTTTAAAGAAAGAATATTTTTTAAATCTTCCAGAATATCTTCGTAGCGGTTTTTATATTCTTTACTTCGAATCATGGCTTCATAAGCATTATTTTTACACATTTCTACGAGTTTCAGCTGCTCACCTTTTTTAGGAATTGAGATATTAACTGTTTTTCCGCGTTTTTGAGATAAAAATTTTTTGATAAGTTCCGAGTTTTCAATTTCGCCGTCGAGTACAACATTTTTTGGAACGCTATCTTTTAACGTATAATACTGCTCCAAAAATTCAGTGCGAGTGGTTATTATATCATCGCTTTCAGGCTCAACTATAAAATTTTGGGTCTCAAATAAATCTCCACCGCTAAACCTGAAAACTTCAAACGAAACGCTTGATTTATCGTAAGCAGCGGCTATGACGTCCTGTTCCTTTATTTTGTAAGACACTACTTTTTGGCGATTTTTTATATTTTCAATCGCTTTGATTTTATCCCTTATTTCCGCAGCTTGCTCAAAGTCAAGATTTTGCGAGGCTTCGTTCATTTTTTTAACAAGATGTTTTAAAGTTTCGGTGCTCCCGTTTTTAATAAATTTAATCGCTTCATCAATAACAGAAAGATATTTTTTATGCGTTATTAAACCAATGCAAGGTGCAGAGCATCTGCCAATATAATAATTAAGGCATGGACGCTTCGAAATTTTATTAAGATTTCGGTTACAAGTTGGGATTTTAAATATTTTTACGGTCTCCTCAATTACTTTTTTGATCGACATAGAATTAGTATACGGACCAATATAAATTGCGCCGTCATCAAATTTTTGTTTTGCATGCAAAACTCTTGGCCAATTTTCGTTTGTGATTTTTATGAAACTGTAGCCCTTATCGTCTTTCAAAAGAATGTTGTGCTTCGGCATATGCTTTTTTATAAGGCTACATTCAAGAACAAGAGCCTCGAATTCGCTGTCGGTTATTATATAGTCAAAGCTATCGATATTTTCGACCATTTTTTTGACTTTGTCATTGTGATTAACGTTAGATAAGAAATATGAAGAAACTCGATTTTTTAAATTTTTAGCCTTTCCGATGTAAATTATTTCATCAGATGCGTTCTTCATTATATAAACGCCCGGTTTTAGCGGTAATGCCCGTGCTTTTTCTTTTAAATAAGTTTCATTTTTCATTGATATTTTAACCTCGTTGTTTTTGGGTTTAATAATTCTATTATATAAAATGTCCATGTACTTTCAAATAGCGGTACTTTCAGGGATTTTTAAGAATAATTTTCTTCATTTTCAAAAATAGTTCTTGCTAAACCGGAACTGCCTGGGATGCAATTTCCTTAGAAAAAACTTTATCATGTTCCACAAAAATCATGGTGGAGTTATATTTTAAAATTAGCTCTTCGATCTGGATTCGCGATAGAACATCTATAAAATTTAGTGGTTCATCCCAAATGTAAAGGTGTGCAGGTTCGCATAAACTTTTGGCGATTAAAACTTTTTTCTTTTGCCCGCTGCTGAAATTTTCGATGTTTTTCTCAAATTGAGTTCTGGAAAAATCAAGTTTTCGAAGAATGGCTTTAAAAAGACTTTCATCAATATTATTATTCCTTGTAAAATCCGTAAGATTCCCTTTTAAATGTGACGTATCTTGCGAAACATAAGAAATTTTTAAATCTTTTGGAATATTTAGTGTGCCAAAATACTTTATATTTTCGCCCAAAATTAATTTTAGTATGCTCGATTTTCCGCAGCCATTTTTACCCTTAAGCTGAATTCTATTGCCATTTTCGACTGTAAAATTTATGTTTTCGCAAATTTTATTTTCGCCATAAAAAATTGACAGGTTAGAAACTTCAATCAATTTATTTTGACGATAGATTAAAGGGTTAAGCTTCAAATTTTCAATGGTTTCAAGGTTCTTCAAAAGTTTAGATTTATCTTTAGCTGCTTTTTCTCTGCGATTTTGCGCCGAGATTGAGCGTTTCATCATTTTTGCCGCTTTGTGGCCGATGTAGCCTCTGTCACAATCGCCAGATCCATATTTTGTTTTTTCAACTTTGTTAGACCAATTTGCGGTTTGCGCTGCAGATTTTTCAAGCCTTTTGATGTCTTTTTTAAGTTTTTCATTTTCAGCGAGCTCAAAGTTATCTTGCTGCTCTTTATTTTGATGCCAAGAAGAAAAATTACCTTGCTGAATTTCAACATTTGTACGGTTTATTGACAAAACATGATCAATGCAGGAATCAAGAAGATTTCTGTCATGTGAAACCAAAATAAAGCCTTTTTTGCTATTTTTTAAATATTTTGCGATAATCTCTCGAGCTTCAAAATCTACGTGATTTGTTGGTTCGTCGATAAGCAGAAAATTATTTTCTTTCAAAAATAAAATTGCGAGCAAAATCTTGGTTTGTTCACCGCTGCTGAGTGTTTTAAACGGACGAGATAAAATTTCCTCATTCATTTTTAAAAGTGAAATTTCGCGGCAAAGCTGCCAAAATTTATAATTCGGGCAAATCTCTTCGGCAATTTCGCATGAATTTTTGGTTTTATCTTTGATTTCAAATGGGAAATAATCAAATTTTACAGATGAGGAAATTTTCCCACTATGCCTAAATTCACCTGTTAAAAGTTTTAAAAATGTAGTTTTACCGCGTCCATTGCGCCCAATGAAACCCAATTTCCAATCTGTGTCGATTATAAACGAAACATTTTCAAAAATATTATCAAAACTGCCTTCATAGGCAAAAGTTAAATTTGAAACCGTTATTATAGACATAAAAAATCAGCCTCCGAGCAAATTAAATTTGCAAGAAGACTTTGCGTTTGAAAAATATCTATAAGCTTTTTTGATAAGCTTACTGCGGGGAATGCACAATCTTCTTGCTTTTAGTAACCAAAAAATGGCTACGATTTAAACATTAGCAAGAAAATTTGTGCATTTTTTCACCTCTAAATTTTTTATCTATATATATTAGAGCACATTTTCGGTAATAAGTCAATTATTTACCATAAAACTGCAGTGCTATAGCGCATTCTATCTTTTTTTTCTGAAGTTTGCAGGAAATCTCGAACGGCTTCATTATATTGCCGCAATGCTCGTGATTTTTAGCTGCACATCCACCGCTGCAATAAAATCGCACCCAGCAATCGCGGCACTCTTTTTTGTGATAAATACTTGTTTTCAAGAACTGTTTTTTGAGATTTTCATCAAAAGTTCCTTTGTTTACATTTCCCATTTTAAACTTATCTTCACCTACAAGCTGATGACAAGCAAAAATATCCCCATTTGGTGTAACGGCGACATAATCGTTGCCACTGCCGCAGCCTTTGAGCCTTTTAATGATGCACGGGCCATTATCAAGGTCGATATTAAAATTAAAAAAATTAATTTTAGAGCCTTCTTTTTTTAATTCAATTAGCTTATCGCAAAGTTTATTATGCTCATTTAAAGCCTCATTTAAATTGTTTTCATCGATTGTGGCATGAAATTTACTCCCACAGAGCACTGGTTCCATAGAGATATTGTCAAATCCGAGACTATGTATATGCATAACATCTTCTGAAAAATTTAAATTTTCTTTTGTATATGTGCCTCTAACATAATAATTTTTGCCTCCGCGAGATTCAACTAACTTTTTAAATTTAGGTAAAACTGCGTTATAAGAGCCTTTACCCGTTTTTGTTAGCCTAAATTTATCGTGAATTTCTTTGCGCCCGTCAAGCGAGAGAACCACATCGTACATTTCTTTATTTATAAAATTTATTTTATCATCATCGAGTAATAAGCCGTTTGTTGTAATTGTAAATCTGAAATTTTTATTATGCTTTTTTTCTAAGCTTCGTGCGTATTTTACCGTTTCTTTCACAACATCAAAATTCATTAGCGGTTCCCCGCCAAAAAAATCCATTTCAAGATTTTTAATGTCACCCGATTTTTTAATTATAAAATCGACGGCTTTTTTCGCTGTTTCAAGCGGCATAAGCTCGCGAATGCAACCAAAATCCCCTCTGGACGCAAAGCAATATTCGCACCTTAAATTACAATCATGCGAAACATTTAGACACACTGCTTTTATTGGCGAACTGAGTTTTTCTTCAGTTGCCAAATTTTCGTAGCAATCCTTTGAAAAAAGCTTGCCATTTTCGTAAAGCTTCAGGATTTCACCATAAGCTTCGCGAATATCATTTGTGTTATATTTTTTTTCAAGTTTTTTTACAATGTAATTTTCAGTGTAATCGAAAAAATTGCCACTTAAAAACTCGAGAATATCATAAGCAATGTCATCCACAGTATGAACCGCTCCGCTATTGGTATCAATAACGAAGCTTACATTATGAAATTTGTATTTATGTATCATTTTATTTCTTTTCACATTTTTGGTTGCTAACGGTATTGTCAACTTTTGAAGCCGTCTGGCAAGAAGCCTGGCATTCGCTGCATCCGCCTGTAGTTATGCTTTTTTTGAGGTCTAATTTATTAATAATTTTTATGTGTTTCATTTTGTTCCCCTATCTTATTTTTAAGTTTACATTTTTATATTACCACAAATAAGCTTTTTTAAAAATACTCTAAAATAATAATTTAGTGGCGCTGTAGATTTTTTCATAAAACAAAGCTTTTTTACTTATGGCGTACAACCTCAAAGCGTTTCATGGTATAAGGCTCGTCAGGAGAAATATTACCTTTTTGAAGCGCAATTGAAATTTGTTCATCGACAGTTTTAACATCTTTAAGGTTAGGCAAAAGTAGTCCGCTTCTATTGCCGCAAGAGACAATAACGCCATATTTGAGTACATTAAGCTCAGATTTATCTTTAATCGGTTCAGGCGGGAACAAAACATCAACACTGTAAGTTAAGTTATCCAATTCATCAGGGGTAATCGGTCTAAACCTTGGGTCGTGAATCGCTGCACTTATTGAATTTTGCAAAATTTCATTTGCAATGTTTTCGCAGGTTGGCGTAATTGTCCCTATGCATCCTCGAAGCTGCCCGTTCTTTTTTATTGAAACAAACACCCCGGCTCTGCTCCGGACCATTTCATTTGGTAAGTCACTTGGCAAATGAATTTGTTTACCTGTTTTTATAAAATTTTCAACATTTTCTTTTGCTAACTGAACAAACATGTCTTTTTGGTTACTTGTAATTTGAGTTAAAAGACTTTTAGTTTCGCCATTTCCGATAAAAGACGCTGTTAGATAACCCACTCCATATGGTGCTTCATAATTCAAAATTTCGCTTTTTAAATTTATTTTATCCATAACTCCGATTAAAACCATGATGCTCCGTAGCCCGCATTCTGCCGCTTTTTCAGCAATTTCAGGAGAGATATTCATCAATTTTTTAAAATCAGATTTTTCTAAACAAGTTTTTACAAATTCATCGTGAACAGCACCCTCTTTTGCAAGTCCGTAAGGCCCATCAGTTTTAAGTTTATGGGACATATCTCCGCTTGCTATTATCACTGCTTTTCGGTTAAGTCTATCAATAGCCTGTTTTATGCACATTCCGAACTTATAGTGACTAACAAAAGACATTCCGGATATTGAAATTCGGACTATTTTTTTAGATTCAAGAAAATAGAGCGGAACCATTGTCCCATGATCTAAATTAGAATTTATTTCTCCGTTTCCGCCTGCCGGAATACCGCTTTCAGTCGCAATTCCCCCAATTAAATCAGCTAATTTTTCATCGTATTCAACTGAAAATTTTATATCAGGAGCATTAAAATTACCAAAATCTCCGCTAGCAAATTTCCCAGGGGATACGTGAAAATAATCCGTATAAATTTGGCTGTGAGGAGAAATGATTATCACAGTTTCAGGATTTTCTTTTTTAATTTCCTCAGCGATTTTTTGGTAAGCGGCACGTGTTTTTGGAATTTCACTTCCATTTCCGATTCCCTTGACAATAAGTGGTGGATGCGGGACTAAGTAACCTTTTAACATAAAATCAATCGCCACCCTTTTTTAAGTTTTTACTTTTTTAAAATTATACTACTTTAAAAAAACAGAAGTTTATGCGTATTAATGTTAGCATTTCCAGGTAATATATGTCCTATTTCGAATATATATTATAAAAAGCCTAAAAACAAGCACTATAAAAAGCAAAGTGGTCAAAAAATAGCAGCCGTTGGAGTTGATTTAATGCAGTGGCAAGCAATGTCGCGCAAAAAAATATTGGATAAATTAAATACCGATGTTGAAAAAGGCCTTTCTACGGCAGAAGCAAAAAGTCGTAAAATAAAATGTGGCAAAAACGCTTTAAAAGAAGAAAAGAGCAAAAGTTTTTTAAAAAAGCTTTCAAGCCAGTTTTCTGATTTTATGGTTATAACGTTAATAACCGCTGCAGGGATTTCTTTCATAACTTCGTTTTTGAGTCATGAATCTGACTATATCGATACAATAATAATTTTAGGAATAATCATCATAAACGCCGTTATAGGTGTTTTGCAAGAAAATCGGGCAGAAAAAGAAATCGAGTCGCTGAAACGCCTTGCAACTCCACTTACCAAAGTAATTAGAAATAACAAACAGCAACGAATTCCTTCGGAAGATGTTGTCCCTGGGGATATTTTGGCGCTTGGAGCAGGCGACCTTGTATGTGCTGATGCTAGAATAATAGAATCTTCAAATTTAGCAGTGGAAGAGTCGGCGCTTACAGGCGAATCGTTTGCGGTAGAAAAAAGCGAGGATAAAACATTTGATGCTAATACTCCAGTTGCTGACCGAAAAAATATGCTTTTTTCCGGGGGAGTTATAAACCGTGGGCACACGAAAGCTGCGGTTGTTGCAACTGGAATGAACACAGAAATGGGCAAAGTTGCGGCGCTTATAAATAAAAACGAAATTTCCGAAACTCCGCTGCAAGCAAGGCTTTCAAAAGCCGGAAAAATAATAGGAATATGCATAATCATCGTGAGCATTGCCGTTTTCATAATGGGAATTTTGCAAAATATAAATTTTCTCGAAATGCTTATGATTTCAATAAGCTTGGCGGTTGCCGCCATACCCGAAGGGCTGCCTGCGGTCGTAACCATAGTTCTTGCAAATGGCGTTAGGCGCATGGCGAAGCAAAACACAATAGTCAGAACGCTTCCCGCCATTGAAACTTTAGGACACGCAAGCGTGATATGTTCCGACAAAACCGGGACCTTAACCCTTAACAAAATGACTGTTACAGAAATCAGAAGCGCGAATAAAAAAGAAGACCTAAAAGGAAATTTCGGGAAAGAACTTTTAACGCTCGGTGCGCTTTGTAACAATTCGGCTGTATCAAGGAATCAGAGTAATATAACCGCTCAAGGCGAACCTACAGAAAACGCTTTGTTGCTCGCCGCTGTGAACTGTGGTTTAAAGAAAAAAGACCTCGAAAATAAATTTAAAAGAATTCTTGAAATCCCTTTCGATTCACAGAGAAAACTCATGACAACTGTTCATAAATTAGAAGTAAACAAATATAAGATAATAACAAAAGGTGCGCCGGAAATAATCCTGAAAATATGCACTCATTACCAAACTCAAAGTGGTATTCAGCCAATGCACGACGAAATAATCAGGCAAATAGAAAAAAATAGTAGTGATATGGCATCAAAGGCTCTTCGAGTTTTAGCCATCGCTTATAAAGATGAAAATTTAGAACCTGAAAAAAATTTTGCAGAAAACAATCTTGTGTTTTACGGTCTTGTGGGGATTATGGATCCTGCGCGCCCCGAAGCGAAACGTGCCGTGGAAGAGTGTAAAAATGCTGGAATAAAGCCTGTTATGATAACTGGAGATCATCTTGAAACCGCTAAAGCAATTGCAAAAGATTTAGGGATACTTACAAAAAATTCGAAAGCGATAACCGGAGCAGAGCTTAATGAGCTAAGCGACAAAGAACTTGAAAAAAATATTAAATTCTACTCAGTTTTTGCAAGGGTATCGCCGGAGCATAAAGTGAGAATTGTAAAAGCGTTTCAAGCAAACGGAGACATAGTTGCGATGACAGGTGACGGCGTTAATGACGCTCCTGCATTAAAAGCGGCAAATATCGGCTGCGCTATGGGTAAATCTGGAACAGATGCCGCTAAATCTGCGTCTGACATAATAATGGCGGATGATAACTTTGCAACGATAATTGAGGCTGTTAAACAAGGTAGGGGAATGTTTGAAAATATCAAAAAAACTGTCCATTTTTTAATTTCAACCAATATCGGTGAAGTTATGGTCGTACTTTTGGGTTTTTTAATGAGAATTCCCCCTCCGCTTCTTGCGATTCATCTTCTGTGGATAAATTTGGTTACCGATTCATTCCCGGCTCTCGCGCTTGGGATGGAGCCAGTTGATAGAAATATAAT
The DNA here is from genome assembly GCA_023458915.1 of Bacillota bacterium. GTDB lineage: Bacteria > Bacillota > Clostridia > Oscillospirales > Acutalibacteraceae > UMGS1491. The sequence goes on along the minus strand of JAEWWM010000048.1, from coordinate 1,111 downwards.
GAAACGTCCACCACTTAGCCCGCAAAAAAGCCTCTTTGCAGATGGTCTTGGATATAACATTGTCGTTGAGGGATGTTTTATAGCGACTATTGGCCTTCTTTCATATACCATTGGCAGAGCATTTTTTGATGTAAATTTCACGAATCCGGTTATAGGCAGGACCATGGCGTTTGTAACACTAGGACTTAGTCAGCTTTTGCACGCGTTTAATGTTGAAAGCCGAAAATCGCTTTTTGTAACGGGATTTTTCAGCAATTTAAAACTTATATACTCAGTTGCTTTCTGCATAATTCTTCAGGTAGTAACAGTAACGATTCCCACTTTTACAAAATTTTTCAAAACTCAACCGTTAAATCCGATTCAATGGCTAATAGTATGGATTTTGGCGTTTTCCCCGCTTTTAATCTCCGAGCTTGAAAAATACATTTCTTCAAAAGGGGTTTATATTTATAAATTAAAGAAAAAATAATTTAGAAATTCAATTTTTTTATTGACATCGTATACATATACGCATATAATTTATATGTATTTTGTTAAATATTAATATTTTTTAAAAAGAGAGATGTTTAAAATGGCAGAAGAAATGAAAAACGGGGCAATTTCAGAAGAAGCTTTAGAGCAAGTTGCAGGAGGCTTGAGTATAAGTTCATCCACATTAAAGAAAATTTTAATAGGTGCTGGGGTAGCAATTCTTGTTGCCGGTGGTGCTACCACGATGGGCGTAGGATATAAAAAAGGTTGGTTTAGTAAAAAAGGGAAAAGACCGGTAGAAGCAGATGTAGAAGTAGAAGCAGTTGATCCCCGTAATCCTAAATATTTTACTTCTAATGTTGAAGTTGATTATGATGGTACTATATTTTATGATCCTAATATTGAATATCCGGATGAATAAAATATTTTTATGTTTTTCTTCCACCATAAGCGGAGAGAAAACAAGAGTTCATAGATAAAAATTTTATATTTTTAAAAAGGAGTTGTTTAAAATGACAGAAGAAATGAAGAATGGGGCAATTTCAGAAGAAGCTTTAGAGCAAGTTGCAGGAGGCTTGAGTATAAGTTCATCCACATTAAAGAAAATTTTAATAGGTGCTGGGGTAGCAATTCTTGTTGC
>JAEWWM010000047.1 GCA_023458915.1 Bacillota bacterium | reverse complement strand
CTCGTTGTGATAAGCCTTTTTCGATTACTGCTTTTACTGCTTCCAGTCTTTTTTCGTAGCCAAACTTAACCATTAATATCCACCTCAAAAATTAGATTTTTTGTCTAGCTTTTTGGGTGCAGTTCACTTATGCTAATGTTGTATTAAGCTCTATTTTACCACTTTTTATTTGCTAAAGCTACAGAGAATAGAGATTAAAAAATTTTGAATTAATTAAGATTTTCTGGGAGAAAATAGTTTTATGGGAAATTTTAATAATAACAATAATAACAGTAAAAAATTTTTAAAAATAATAAAATCAAAAAAATTTAAATTGGCTATTAGTATTGCTCTGTTTGCAACTTCTCTTGGGATTTTAGTATATTTCTGTGTGGAGAATGACAATTTAGTAAAATTATTCGAAATATTGCCACATTTGAATTTTTTTTGGCTATTTACGGCCTTTTTTTCTATGGTACTTTCTTGGTATTTCGACAGCAGAATTATCGATGAAATTGCCTCTTTAATTTATTATAAAAAACACAGCAAATTATTTTTCTTCAAAGTAACCATGACTGGCCAGTATTTTTCGTCCATAACTCCACTTGGTGTTGCAGCTCAACCAATGCAAGTTGTGGAACTTTACAAAAATAATATTCCGAAAAATATAGCTCTTATTATTATGACACGTAGATTTTTTGTATATCAAACGACTTTTGCGATTTATTTACTGACAGTAAGCATACTTTATTTTAATTATTTGAAAGATTTTTGCCCCGAACTTATTATATTTTTACTTATTGGTATCGCTTTTCAATGTTTCGTTGTTTTTTTGATTTTATTATTTACAATTAACAAAAAATTAATTTTGAGTATTATTAAAATTATTTTAATAATACTATCAAAAATGAAAATTATTAAAAATTACAATAAAATATTAACTGCGGCAGAATCTCAACTAGAGTTTTTTGTTCGAAGCAATAAATATGTTAAAAAAAACAAAAAGGCAAACTTTAAGCTATATTTTTACGCTTTTTTAGAAATAACGTTTTTGTTTTTGGTTCCGTTTTTTGTTTATAAATCATTTAATCATAGCGAAATGCCGGTTTTTGGCATAGTATGCACTCAATCGATAGTCAATACCGTTTCTTCATTTACCCCGCTTCCGGGTTCGGCAGGTACTGCCGAAAAAGGGTTTCTCACTCTTTTCGGCTCTTTCTTTTTATCGGGAGAAATTGCAATGGCAATGCTAATTTGTAGGTTCATAACTTTTTATTTAAATATTATTTTGGGAGCAATATTTTATAAAGCTCCTTCAAAACATCAAAAAAACGATAGAAAGAAAACGACAGAGAAATATTAAGGCAATACCGCACAGAAAAGGGAGTGTGATATATAAATCTGATGTGATAAAATAAAAAGCATGAATAAACAAGCTTGTCCGGTTTGAGAGATGGATTGTCTCAGGTGCGGACCAAAAAGAAAAGATTTTTGGAGCGAATTGAAAAAATTGTTCCGTGGGAAGAATGGAAGGCCATCATAAAACCATGCTATTATAAAGGAGAACGCAGAAACAAGCCATATTGCCCGGAACTGATGTTGCGGTTGTATCTTCTTCAAAATCTATATGATTTGTCTGACGAAGCTACTGTAGTGGAGGCAATAGACAGCCGAGCTTTTTCGGAGTTTTGTGGCGTAGAGTCAAGCAATCAGGTGCCGGACGCGGAGATACATTGGGAAGATTTCGCAATATATTGGTACGTAGTGGTCTGCAGGAAAAGCTGTTCACGCAGGTTATCAGGTTGCTCGAGTCAAATGGTTTGCTGCTGAAAAAAAGGAACTATTGTGGATTCTACGATCATTGCGGCACCGTCTTCCACGAAGAACCGCAATAAGCAGCCCGACCCGGACGCGCATCAGGTGAAGAAGGGTAATTCGTGGCATTTTGGTTACAAGGCGCATATCGGTGCGGACAAGGACAGCGGTTTGGTTCACACGATAAAAGTCACTTCTGCTAACATCCATGACGTTACGGTTGCCTCTGAGTTGCTCACCGGAAGTGAGAAATCTGTCTATGGAGACAGTGGATATCTTGGCGCTGAAAAGCGTGAAGACGCTATTGTACGCAATAACCGGAACAAGAAAATCAAATATCTGATTAACCACCGCCCGTCCCAATTGCGAAACCTAAGCGAAAACGAATTATACGCAGCTAAAAAAGCTGAGCATAAAAAATCATCTGTTCGAGCAAAAGTAGAACATGTCTTTGGCATCGTTAAAGGACTGCTTCGATATCGAAAAACCAAGTATAAAGGTCTGCGAAAACAGACCGCTAAATTAAATATAATGTTTGCGCTTGCAAATTTGATTTTAGCTGACAGACCCTGCTTGTCCGCTTAATTTATTTTGTTTGTGTAATCAAAAAAAGTCCTACCTTGCGCTAATTGCTATCCTGACGCATTGTGTGACTCTTTTTTTGCTTTTATACGGTGTTGCCTTATGTATAGTGTGAAGTGCTTTGTGATATTTGGATGTTGATTCAAATGGATTAAAACAATCCAAATCTAAGAAAAAGGATTTTAAAGACTTTATAAACGGATCTAATGAACATTTATGGTTTTTTTATAGTGTATTTAGAATACACAGATAATGTGCTAAAGTAGAAATGGACACTAAAAAGATTGAAAACATATAATAAAATCTTAAGGAGTGTCGAAAATGATGAAAAAACCTGTAATAGTAAAAAGAGAAGTAAAGCTAGCGTACATATAACAAATATTATTAAAAAGCTAACAGGAAGCAAAAGCTCGTAGATCCGGAAATATTAAGAATACTCAGAGAAAATAAGCAGCTAAAGTTGGAAAACGAATTCTTAAAAAAAGTGGCGGTGTATTTTGCGAAAGACCACAAGTAAAGTACACCTTGGCAAAAGATAAACGTGGTCGGATAAATATAAAGCGAGCGTGTGAAATTTTAAATATATCAATAAGCGGATATTATGAATGGTTAAATCAGTTTTGAACTCACAGAGAATCAGAGTTTCGATTCCAACCATACGCAAAAAATTTCACGGTTTTTCTGACCTATATTCTTCTGTTTTGCAATACATAAAAGTCTTTTACAATCGCCAAAGACTCCACTCTTACCTCGGCTATCTTTCTCCCATTTCTTTCGAAAACAATTCCGCTTAATTTTTCAGCCTTTTATTTGTCCGTTTTCCCTTGATCGCATCAGTAACTTTTAAAGTGTTTATTTGCGACAAAAAAATTACAGCTTTAATACAATAAAAAATGTAATTCCGTTTTCACCTTTACCCTAGAACGCTTAACGTACTTTATTAGATTAGAAGTGAAATTAAAATATACCAACTAAATTAAATTAGTTAGTGTGACCTTTAAATACCCTGAATCTTATTTAAAGCATATTGTGTATTAATAAAATTATTAAGATCAAATTTTGAATTAGAAAGGGTTTAAATAAAATGGCGATTAATTGTTCCGGAACTATACATACTGTGCAGTCAGGTGAAAGCCTTTGGTTAATTTCACAAGCTTATAATATCAGCATTGATCAAATTATAGCAGTAAATCCACAAATTTCAGATCTAAATAGTTTGCAAGTTGGTCAGCAAATATGCATTCCGACAAATGCAGTAACAAATTCTACCGGCACTACTGGTAACACCGGAGTCAGAGAAAGTTTGACTTATTTATATGGCAGAACATCAGATGACTATCTCAATCTTTTATCAAAGACTCAAAATTCCATAAAAACTGTAAACCCGGATTTTTTTGAAATATCTAATACTGGGAACCTTTTACTTGCGTCCCCAGATAAATTGAATGCGAGTTTTATTCAAAATCTTCATGGGCAAGGAATAAAAGTTATTCCTTTTGTAAGTAACTATTGGGATAGAACCATAGGAGAACTTGCGCTTGATAATCGGGAAAATCTTAGCAATCAGATTGTTAGTGTAATTAATCAATATGGTCTTGATGGCGTCAATGTAGATATAGAGAATGTTACAGAACAGTATAGGCTTCAATATACTGATTTTGTAAGGTTGCTTCGTCAAAAGTTACCAAGTGATAAAATTATTTCTGTTGCGGTAGCTGCAAATCCCGGTGGCGTAACTACTGGTTGGGAAGGTTCATATGACTATAAAGCTTTATCGGATTACGCAGATTATATTATGATTATGGCATATGACGAATCGTATCAAGGAAGTCCGGAAGGCCCTGTTGCAAGCAGTAAATTTTTTAATGCATCTATTCAGTATGCTTTAAATCAGGGGGTACCTCAAGCGAAAATAGTTGTGGGAATCCCTTTTTACGGACGTTACTGGAAAGTAGGAGACGCAATTGGCGGATTAGGGATTGCCGGCGTTGATGTTGAAAATTTATTAAAAAATTATACATCAACTTCACGTTTTGATGATTCTACAAAGTCAGCGTACGCTGAGGTTACTATTAATCTCGGCCAACCTGAACCTATAATTTGGGGCGGAAGGAACTTAACGGCGGGGACTTACCATATTTGGTACGATAACGAAGATGCGACTAAATATAAATTAAGTACAACTAATGGCTTCAATTTAAAAGGAGTTGGAAGCTGGCAATTAGGTCAAGAAATTCCAGGTATTTGGAATTTTTATACACAAGCATTAAATGGTGGAACCACTACACCTATGCCGACGCCGACGCCAACAACTTGCCAAGGTGTCATTTATACTGTAAAATCCGGGGATAGTTTATGGCTAATTTCTCAAAATTACAATGTAACCACTCAGGATATCCTTAACGCGAACACACAGCTTACTGATCCTAATAACCTTCAAATTGGTCAGCAAATATGTATACCAACAAGTACAGTAACGCCTCCTGCACCAGTGCCTGAAGCTCCTATGCCAAATAATCAAAAAATAATAAACGCTTTAAAAGAGGCAGGAAACCCTCGTGCAGTAACTACTACTACCCAGTTAACACGTGGAGAAGCAGCGGTAGCTTTAGCTAAACTTGCAAATTTAAGTTCCGACCTTTTATTAAATGCGCCATATAGTGATATTTCAACTTATTGGGGACGTGGATATATCAACGCTCTTTACAATAAAGGTGTACTAAGAGATTTTAGTGGGAATACTTTTAGCCCTAATAAAACGGTCACAAAAGAAGATATAGCATCAATGATGGAAAAAATTTTAAATTTACCAAATCTTACAAATTTACCAAAATTATCTTTTAAAGATTTATCAACGAACAGATGGTCGTATAATGCTATTGCTAGACTTTATTATTTAAATTTAATTCAAGGCTCTAACAAAAATTTCTTTGAACCAACAGTAACAATGACAGTTAACGATATTGCAAAAATTTTAGATATCGCTGCTAGTTATGGGTATAGTTTAAAAAGTTAACATTGGAATGGCAAAGGTATTTAGATACTTTTTTCTGAAAATTTCAAATACTGTTATACATATTATCAATTTTTTAGCCAGCTATTATGAACAAAGCTGTTATTATTATCATATAATGATAAAGGCAAAAAATGTGATTATCTCGTGTTTGCCTATTATTAGATATCTGCTAAATTATATAGAAAAAGAAGGGGGTATAAAAATGGAAGATTTTAAACCTTTTGATTGCATTGAAAAATGTGATGATAAAATGCAGACACACGTTCATGAAGTTTTAGGTAGTGTTCGTCTTGCGGAACTTAACGAAGATCCGCATAATCACCGTTTCGCGGGTGTTACAGGTGAAGTTATTCCCGTTCCCGGAGGACATATTCACAAATTTCAAACTAAAACAGATTTTTATGAAGATCATTTTCATCCAATTTGTGTAAAAACAGGCCTTCCCGTTAAAGTTGGAAAAGGCGATGATGCTCGTCACGTTCATTTTATCGATGAAAATACCGAAGTTGTGGATGAACATTTTCATGAGTTTATTGTCGCGACTCTTATTGAAAATCCAATTGGTGACTAAAGCAAATTTTTATTTTGTTTAATTACTTAACACAAAGTTTAGCGGTGTAAAATCACCGCTAATAAAATATATATAAAAAATTATATACTGAATTAAAAACAGTCATTATTATAATTAAAACTCCGACTTATTTTCTTTACAGCAAATACAGATATTGTGCATATTACGAAATAACATTTGCTATTTTTAATTGTAACCGATAAAACTTTTAAAACTTTGCAGGAAACTTTAAAATTCAGGCAATCAAGTTAATCACAAATTTCAAATTCATTTTCAAATAAAATTTAATAACGTCAATAAAAAAGAGCCTACTCGAAGCATTTTTTTGCTTTCAAGTAGGCTGAAATTGGTAATAAATAAACAACAACACTTGGCATTTAAAATCACAACGCGGTATAATAAACTTATAAGTTTACTTTTTAAAAATGTGTTGTGAGGGCAAAATGACAAATAAACCATTAGCTGAGTTACTTCGACCGAAAAATATAGATGAAATTGTTGGCCAAGAGCACCTTTTGGGCGAAAATAAAGTACTTAAAAAAATTATTGAATCCGAAAATGCTGTAAATCTAGCGTTTTACGGGCCGCCCGGCACAGGGAAAACCACTCTTGCGGAAATTATCGCTAAAAATTCAAACAAAATGTTCAAAAAGTTAAATTGTACTACTGCTTCAACGGCGGATATTAAAGAAATAATTTCGGAAATAGGCACGCTTGGCGCGCAAAGCGGCACTCTTTTATACTTGGATGAAATTCAGTATTTCAATAAAAAGCAGCAACAAACACTCCTTGAATTTATAGAAAACGGTCAAATTACGCTGATTGTTTCTACGACGGAAAATCCTTACTTTTATATACACAGCGCGCTTCTTAGCCGAATGACTGTTTTTGAATTCAAGCCTGCTGCGAAAGACGAAATTTTAAAAGCTCTGAATCGCGCAGTATTATTTCTACAAAATGAACACCAAAATTTAGAAGTAAGCGATGATACACTTCCGCAAATTGCGTATTCCTGCGGCGGAGATGTGCGCAAATCGCTCAATATTTTGGAGCTTGCCGCAATTTCTTCAGATTTTGGCAAAATCACCGCGGAAACTGTTTTTCAGCTTTCCAATAAGAGTTCGATGAAATATGATAAATCCGGCGATGAGCACTACGATTTACTTTCCGCTTTTCAAAAATCAATGCGCGGGTCTGACCCAGACGCTGCAGTTCATTATCTTGCAAGATTGCTTGAATCTGGCGATTTGGCTTCAGTTTGCAGAAGATTAGTGGTATGCGCTTGTGAAGATGTCGGCCTTGCTTATCCGGCTTGCGTAAATTTTGTGAAATCTTGCGTCGATATTGCATTTCAAGTTGGTCTTCCTGAAGCCCGTATTCCGATTGCAAACGCTGTAATTTTAGTTTGCCTTTCACCGAAATCGAACTCAGCTTACGAAGCCGTAAATAAAGCTATTTCGGATGTAAAATCAGGAAAAACGGGATCCATTCCAAGGCATCTGCAAAACAAACATTTTGATGGAAAAGATGCTGAAATAAAGGGGCAAAGATATTTATACCCTTATGATTTTTCTAATAACTTCGTCAAACAGCAGTATCTGCCTGATGAAATAAAATTTGCAAAATATTATAAATTCGGAGAAAATAAAAATGAGCAAAATTTCAAGAATTTTTGGGATAAAATTAAATAGGAGGAGAATATTATAATAATTACAAGTATACTTGGTTTAGCCGTAAAATACATATAAGTGTCCAGGCGCACAGCGATAAAATTCGGTTTTTTGCATTTCTTGAATATCTAAAAGGTGAAAAAATGGCTAAAATCGTGAAAAATTCAATACAATATAATAGATAAAGTGGTGATATTCTATGTTCCATATATCATTATGATCCAAGTTATTTTTTCTGTGCAATTTTAACTTTAATAATTACGATGTTTGCACATTTTCGAGTACAATATATGTTTAACAAATATTCAAAGATTAAATGCTGGAAAAATGTGACTGGACTTCAATCGGCAGAAGACGTTTTAGCACAAAATAACGTTAAAAATATTGAAATAGGTCAGATAAATGGTGAATTTAATGATCATTTTGATCCTAAAGAAAACAAAATTTCACTTTCTAGCTCCATTTATTCAGAAAATTCTATAGCTGCTGTTGGAATTGCGGCTCATGAGGCTGGTCACGCGGTTCAACATAATAAAAAATACGGATTTATAAAAGTGCGTCAGAGTTTGGTTCCTGTAACGCAAATTTGTTCTACTTTGGCTATGCCACTTGTATTCATTGGTTTAATTCTTCCTGTTCAGTACAGTTTTGTTATAAATTTTGGTATTTTACTTTTTGGTGTTGCAGTTTTATTTCAGCTCGTAACTTTACCAGTTGAATTTGACGCAAGCCATAGAGGAATGGCTGCACTCAGAAGTTCCGGAAATTTCACAGAAGAAGAACTTTATGGTGCAAAAAAAATTTTAAGTGCCGCAGCAATGACTTATGTTGCAGCTTTGTTTACATCTTTGATAACCTTGCTGAGATTAATTTTTCTTGCTTCACGCAGAAGAAATGATTGATTATTTTTAAAAACGGGTAATTTAAGCCGCTTTACATAAATTATTATAAAAAATGCACTATTTGAAAAACCATGCATCCAAACAAAAAATAACGGCTGAATAATAAAATTTAGCCATTATTTATTTTTAAATCGGCTGTAAAACGCAGCCGATTTTTTCGTTGCACTCAATTATTTAAAATGTCTCTTACTTTGTATACTATCTCGGCACCAAACGGCATAAATGCTAACTGAGCAAATTTGAAGCATTGGAGTCCAATTGGGACTCCAATAATTGTAATACACCAAATTAGTCCTATAACTGTTGAAGTTATTGCTAATTCCCAACCGAATAATAAAATCCATAGTATATTGAGTAGAAGTGAACTTATTTTACTTGAATAACGGATTTCTTTGCCAAAAGGCGCCAACATTAAAACAGAAAATTTAAAACATTGAATTCCAAACGGAATGCCTAAAATTGTGACGCAAAGCAAAATCCCACTTATAAACCACATTAATGATAGCAATAACCCTCCAAAAATTATCCAAAAAATGTTAGCGAATACTCTCATCTTGTATATAAACTCCTTTTTAAAAATTTTACACCAACTTTAGTTCCATGTAAATATAATTAAAATTTTTTCAATCGCTTTGCTATATGTCATACTTATAATGATACGTTGTAATAATTTAGATGTATTGGCTACAGGTGAATCGTTACAGCTTTTTATATTTTTTATATATAGATGAAACTATTTCTTCTTTTGATTTGTTTCCACATTAATTCCATCACCAATAATTTTCCCATAAATTTTTTTGCCGCGTACGCCCAATTTAACGCTTCCGTGAACGGTACCAAATAAATTTCCGGAAACATAGCCTGTTATATCACCGCGCACTTCGCCTTTAATATTCCCTTCAACATTGCCGAAAATATTATTTGCATAGCCGATAATATCTCCATTAACATTCCCATAAATATCAGCCTGCAGATCACCAACGATTTTTCCAACATCACCGTGAATATCTTTTGTAACAGTTCCTGTTATATTCCCCCATTTTACACGTTTTTCTTTTGTTTCTTCCTCTTTTCCCATAAATAGATAATCAAGGTTGGTATTTAATACGCTTGCAAGTTTAGGAAATAAGGAAGTGTCAGGCATAGACGCATCATTTTCCCATTTAGATACTGCTTGATAACTAACACCAATCTTTTCCGCTAATTCCTCTTGCGTTAGATTTAATTCTTTACGTTTTTGTTTAATTCTTTCTCCAATAGTCATTTTATTCACCTTTCTTTCTAATATTAGATATTATTCTACGCAAACAAGCGGTTGAATTCAATAAATAGTTGAGAGAAAATATAAACCATTAGTTGAATTTAAAAAAAGATGTAAATAAAAAAAGCCTACTCGATGCATTTTTTGCTTTCAGAGTAGGCTGTAAAATTTATTATGAAAACTTAAAGTTATTCTTTACTTTCGACTCTGCCATAGATGCGTTTTGAGAAAATATGTTTATATTATCAAAAATAACTTGACATTGTTTTTAAAAAGTGACAAAATATATAAAAAAATAATAATTTTGAGGAGGATTTAACAATGGACGAAAAAAAATTAGTCGAATTAATGAAAGATGACATTTTTGTAGAAAAAATGTTGGAAGCAACCACGGAAGAAGAAGTAAAAGCACTATTTAAAGATAAAGGCATGGAACTTAATGACGGAGACATTGAATTTTTGGCAAAAGCCATTGCTAAAGCAGCCGAAAAAGATGGTAGACTTTCAGAAGAAGATCTCAAAGGCATTGCAGGCGGAGTTGACGCCAGCGGCGTCGCTGTAGGAGCAAGTATTGGAGTTGGGGTTGCCAGCATTGCCGCAGTTGTAGGATCTATTTACTCATATCTAAAAGGAAAGAAAGATGCAAAAAAGGATGCAGAAGAATGGGGCAATATTATTAAAGGCCGAACGACGACTTTTAGCAACACATCGACATCGACGACAATACGCAAATAATTATCAAAATAAATTCTTTATTCTATCAAAAAAGGTTTTCCTTTTTTGATAGTTTTTTTCTGTAAGGTTTTTTTCAAATTCAGATAGCATATCTTTTTGGTTCTGACTTAAATTTCTCGGAACTTCAATATGAACTTTCACATATTCATCACCTGTTCCGCGTCCGTGAAGCTTGTGTATACCTTTTCCTTTGAGCTTAAAAATATCGCCATTTTGTGTGCCTTCATGAATATGATATTCTACTTTTCCGTCAAGAGTCGGCACTGTTATATCTGCACCGAGAGCTGCCTGAGAAAATGTTATCGGAACTTCGCACAAAATATCATAATCGTTTCTTTCGAAAATAGGATGAGGAGCTACATTTATGTAAAGATGCAAGTCCCCCGCTTCCCCACCATTTTTACCTGCATCGCCGCGGCCTGAAACATTCAAAATCTGCTTACTGCTGACTCCTGCGGGAATGGTTACTTCTATTTCTTTTTTAGCGCGAATTTTGCCTTTGCCGGAGCAACCCGGGCACGGAAATTCTACAATTCTGCCTGTTCCGGAGCACCTATCGCACGCATGTGATGTCTGCATGACACCAAAAGGCGTCTGCTGGCTAACAACTACTTGCCCTGAACCACCGCAAACAGAACATGTTTTTGGAACTGTGCCCTTTTTAGCACCACTGCCGCCACAACTTTCACAGTTTTCTACATGATTATATGAAATTTTCTTAGTGCATCCTTTTGCAGCTTCTAAAAATGAAATATCAAGGTTAATTTCAACATCCGCACCCCTTCGCGGAACGTTTGTGCTATACCTGCTTTTTCCGCCGCCAAAACCGCCGAAAAAGCTGCTGAAAATGTCGCCAAAATCAAAATCTGCACCGAACGGGCTCTCTGAATAATAACTATATCTACCCGAGCTTCCGCCGTATCCAGGATCTGTTCCTGCATGGCCAAATTGATCATATTGAGCTTTTTTTGTTTTATCTGAAAGAACGTCGTAAGCTTCGCTGACTTCCTTAAACTTTTGCTCGGCGGCCTTATCGCTTTCATTTAAATCAGGATGATATTTTTTAGCGAGCTTACGATACGCCTTTTTTATCTCATCATCAGATGCATTTTTATCTACACCTAAAACCTCGTAATAGTCGCGTTTTTCTGCCAATTTTTTCACCTCTTATTAAAATAAACCCTCTGCCCCTTAAAGCAGAGGGTTGGCACGTTGATATTTATAAATCTAGATTTATTTTATTTGTTCTCTTGATCTACTTCTTTGTAATCAGCATCATAAACATTCTCGGCTCCAGTATTTGCTTGATTTTCGCTTCCAGGTTGAGTTTCTTGTGCCGTTTCACCTTGAGGAGTTGCTTGCTGGTAAAGCTTTGTGGAAACATCGTACATATTTTTCTGAAGTTCTTCCATATCTTTTTTAATACTTTCCACATTGCCCGATTTAATAGTTTCACGAAGAGTGGATACTTTTTGATTTAAGCTATCTTTATCAGCAGCGTCAATCTTGCCTTCGCTATCTTTTATGAGTTTTTCAGTAGCGTAGCACATATTTTCGGCTTCGTTTTTAATGTCAACTTCTTCACGGCGCTTTTTGTCCTCTTCAGCGTAATGTTCAGCATCTTTAACGGCTTTTTCAATATCTTCTTTAGACATGTTGCCGCTCGAGCTTATTGTAATATGCTGTTCTTTGCTGGTTCCACGGTCTTTAGCAGTAACATTTACTATTCCGTTGGCGTCAATATCAAATGTTACTTCAATCTGCGGCACACCTCTCGGAGCTGGAGCAATGCCGTCAAGGCGAAATAATCCTAGCTGTTTGTTATCCCTTGCGAATTCACGTTCACCTTGGAGAACATTAACTTCTACTTGAGTTTGACCGTCTGCTGCAGTTGAGAAAACTTGACTTTTTTTGGTTGGAATTGTGGTATTTCTCTCAATAATTCTAGTCATAACTCCGCCCATAGTTTCAATTCCAAGTGAAAGTGGTGTTACATCGAGAAGGAGAAGCCCTTTAACATCACCGCCTAAAACACCACCTTGAATTGCTGCGCCTATTGCAACACATTCATC
>JAEWWM010000046.1 GCA_023458915.1 Bacillota bacterium | reverse complement strand
AATTGTCACAATAAAGAGCATACTCAAGCATTTGACCATTATTTACTAGGCTCATAAATTCATCTTTACTTACAAAATGATAATCTTTGCCGTTTATTTCTCCTTCTCGCGGAGGGCGTGTTGTGTATGAAATAGAAAGCTTCAAATCTTTTCTTTTTTCTAATATTTTTCGAAGTACAGAATCTTTTCCCGCTCCGGAGGGTCCTGACAGAACTATTAATAATCCTTTTTTATTTTCTTTCATAATTAAATTGTATCTCTCCCTAAAAAATTAATTAAACTAGAACTGTTTTAAAATCAAAATTGCTAGTAGTTTCTTTTCCCGCCGGCGACGAGAAAAGAAACAGAAAAATATAGTTTTAGAATAAGTTTAATTTGCTTCGTCTTCATTTTTAGAAAGTTTGTTGAGTATAGTTTCGCTGCCCAGCGCAGAAAGTATAATATGTCCGCTGTCCATAACCAAAACTGACTGAGTTTTGCGCCCGCAAGAGGCATCAATTAAATTGCCTTTTTCTTTTGCTAAATGGGCGAGCCTTTTAATAGGAGCTGATTCCACACTGAGCACGGTAACAAGCCTTTCAGCGGAGATTAAGTTTCCAAATCCTATGTTAATAAGAGTCACAGGGAAAAACCCCTTATAAAATAATTTTTACCTAAAAATAAATTTGCTAATATTTTAAAATTAATACAAATTTAAATCAATCGGTCAACGATGTTTTGTTTAGAAAAAACAAAAAAATAAATTATATGATTGTTTTTTGAGTCAAATGTGCTATAATAGAACATAATTAAAAATAAAGGTGGTATAAAACATGAACAAAAAAATTTTAAAATTAATCGAAAAAATATTCGAAAATGAAGAATTAATGAACAAAGTAGTAAAAGCTGAGACTTTTGATGAACTTTATTATATAATAAAATTAAAAAATGATTTAAAAATCAGTAAAATGGAGTTAAAAGAATTTATGGATAAGTACAGCAATTTTAATCAAGATGATTTGAAAGAATTAAAAAATTTAAGCGAAGCTGAGCTAAATTCAGTTGCCGGAGGAGCAAATGGGTTTAGAAATAAGGCTATTGCATCGGCGCTGAGTTTTTTAACTATGGCTCAAGTAGGAGCTGGAATAGTATCAGCAAAAGAGAATCCCAATGAAGTCAGTTCTAATGTTGTTAAAGCTTCAACATTAAATAAATTTTCACAAATTTCTAGCAAGGGGAGCAAAAACTTATCTTCAAAGCAAAAAACCGGAATAATTTTGGGTACCACAGCGAGTGTGGCTGGTGTAGCTTTAATTGCTACTGGCCTAGTGTTGAAATCAAGGCAATATCATCAATTAGCGGAAGTAAGTAAAGGAATAGCAATTAAACGTGGACTAGAGAGTTTCCCTCTCGATAAATTATTAGATACTCTGCCAGATAATAGTTGGAAATGGGGTAATGAAGTCGAGTCAGATGAAGTCGATTCATCAGTACCGAAAGAATTTCCGGATTTGGTATACACAGAACTGTTGAAGCGAGTACGCCAGGGATTTAGTAATTATTTTTATTATTTAAATGGTCGTCCTATTAAAGGTGGTACTATTGCAAATGCCGCCATAAATGCTGTCAAAATCGCTGCCGGAGAAAATATTTATAATATTATTATCAAAGATGATAAGATCATCAATACAGACAGTGCTTATGAGAAAAATGGCATAGTTTATAATGCTATTGTTAATGATTTTAAAAATAAGAAAAGTATTGCAACTGAAAATGAAGAAGCGATATTAGTTGGCAGTAAAAGATATTTTAAAAATCTAATAAAAGTTTTAGATGATCAGGCTGAAGCATTAAGAATAGAAATGGGCCGAAAATATCGACAGAGTGATTACGGCATAGTGAAGGAAAAATACAACGCATTTTTAGATTCTAGTTTAAATTCTAAAAAACAACCAAGTTTTGAAGACAAATTAGATATTTTAAAAGATGTGCTAGTAATATTTTCAACGTATGTTCATGTTATTTCATTGTATGATAGTTCCGTTTATAAGAATTGGTGGCCTATAAATGATGATGGTAACATGCGGAATACTATGGTACGGAATGTTATAAATAAAGTTTTAACAGCTATTTCCAATGATTCGCTAAGCAAACAGAATTTGGAATTATCCAATGATGAGGAAAATTATACAACAACAATCTGGGAACACGCGCATTTGGGCATGATGGTATTCGAAAATGAAAGAGACAAATATTCTAATCCCCAAGATAAGTTTTCTGAAAAATTTGTAGAAGGCATAAATTTATTAAAACAGAAGCCTACTATAGATAAAATTAATGAATTTATAAACTTCGTTAAAGAACAAATTCAAAAGATGGATGAAATGCTTAAACAAGTACCTGAATTGCAGAATAATGAATCGTCGCCTTCATCGTCAACATCATCATCATTCAGAGGCGATGCCACACAATAGCAGGCCAAAATAAGCCAGATAAAAAAATTTAAAAAATATGCCTATACTTCTTTGAAAGTATGGGCATATTTTTTTTGATTATTGATCATATTGGAGGCGCCACCCAGATTCGAACTGGGGAATAGAGGTTTTGCAGACCTCTGCCTTACCACTTGGCTATGGCGCCAAAAAAATATAAATTGGAGCGGATGACGGGGCTCGAACCCGCTACCTCCACCTTGGCAAGGTGGCGCTCTACCAGATGAGCTACATCCGCATTATTGGTGCCTCCGGGTGGAATCGAACCACCGACACAAGGATTTTCAGTCCTTTGCTCTACCAACTGAGCTACAGAGGCAATTTAAACTTCACGCATTTTTTAAATAATCTTTTATTTCATTTACTTCATTAATACTAAATAAAAAGCAATTTATTCACAAAGTAAGGATAAACGATAGGTAATTTAAAGTATTAATGGCGACCCGGAACGGGCTCGAACCGTCGACCTCTAGCGTGACAGGCTAGCGTTCTAACCAACTGAACTACCGGGCCAAATTACTTAAAAATGGTGGGAACAATAGGACTCGAACCTATGACCCCTTGCTTGTAAGGCAAGTGCTCTAACCAACTGAGCTATGCTCCCGGAGCGAGTTTTAATTGAAAAAACTTAAACCTAAACTAATTATTATTTATTTAATATGTAGCTCGGTTTTTTAGTGTTATAAGCACTGTTTTTTGACTTACAAAACCCTATAACAACATATTAAATGATAACATCGCACCGAGTTTGTGTCAAGTTTTAGTTTCTCTTTCGTCAACGGTGCGATGAAAAATACCCAGATATTATGAAGCAAGTATGTCCGCTTTTTTGACAAAATGTGTAAATTCATTTAAGATTGAGCTAATTAAATTTTAGCAATGCTAAATTTGTATATATGAATTTTTGTTTTTTTTCTTTAGTAATATCTAAATTTTTAGAGGTGAACCTATGAGTTTGGTGAACACTAAGAAAATGCTGAAAAAAGCATATGCCGACGGCTATGCGGTTGGAGCATTTAATGTGAATAATATGGAAATAATTCAAGGTATTATTAAAGCTGCAAGTGAGCTTTCTTCTCCTGTTATTTTGCAAGCTTCAGCAGGCGCTAGAAAATATGCTGGAGCGGTTTATCTTCAAAAACTTGTTGAGGCGTCAGTAATAGAAAATAATATCCCTATAGCGCTCCATCTTGACCATGGTGATTCTTTTGAAATTTGCAAAAACTGTATAGACAGTGGATTTACATCCGTTATGATAGATGGTTCTTTGCTTGATTATGAAAAAAATATAGAGCTTACAAAAAAAGTGAGCGATTACGCGCATAAATATAATGTTACTGTTGAAGGCGAGCTGGGAAGCCTTGCGGGAATTGAAGACAACATTAATGTTCCGATTGCAAAATCAACTTACACTGACCCGGATCAAGCTGAAGAATTTGTGAAAATAACAAATATAGATTCATTGGCGGTTGCTATTGGAACCAGCCATGGCGCTTATAAGTTTAAACCCGGGCAAAAGCCTGAGCTTAGGTTTGATATTTTAAGCGAAATAGAAAAAAAGCTCCCTGGGTTTCCGATTGTTCTGCACGGTGCCTCAAGTGTAATTTCGGAATATGTGGAAGAAATAAATAAATTCGGTGGAGATTTAAAAGAAGCTGTAGGTATCCCCGAACCAATGCTTAGAAAAGCCGCGCAAATGGCAGTTTGCAAAATAAATGTGGATTCCGATTTAAGGCTCGCCATGACGGCAAAAATCAGAAAAAATCTTTTTGAGAGCCCCGAAAATTTCGATCCGAGAAAATATTTATCTTCCGCAAGAGGAGCTATTTACGAAGTGGTTAAACATAAAATAAAAAATGTTATGGGTTCTGCAGGGAGAGAATAGCTTCTAAAATCTGATTTTCGTTTGCTGCCGTTGCACCCGTTGCTAATTTTCTATTTCCTCCGCCTTTTCCACCAATTTGATGAAGAATTTTTTCTAAAATATCGTTTGCGGGATACCATTCGATTAGCCCATCACTTACTGCAACAATAATCTGCTTTTTTTCGCCTCCGTTTACGATGCAAACAAAGATGCTGTTTATTTTATTGGCAATTTTAGTCGCTTCGTGTGTGAGTTTTTTGTTGTATTCTTTTAAAATCACATATCCAAAATTAATGTTGGAACTTGTTTTCATGTAACTAATATTTTGCTCGTCGATTAAATTATTTTCAGCTTTAGGAGTGCTTTTTTTAAAAAGCTCTTTTTTAGCCTTTTCAACTACATTTTCGGTCTTTACTTTTAAAACCGAAGCCAGGAAATTTATATCATGAATTTTGGCTTGAATATATTCAAGCGCTTCGTTGCCTGTAATAGCAGTAATACGTTTTAAGCCCTTACCAATACCTTCAGCGGAAAGAATTATGAACAGTCCGATGTTTCCAGTTCTTTCTGTGTGAGTTCCACCGCAAAGTTCGATTGAAATGTCGTTGTAACTTACAACTCTGACGCTATTTCCATATTTACTTTCAAAAAGCGCGGTTGCTCCCTCAGTAATGGCATCAGCTAATTTTTTAACTTCAACTTTTCTTTGAATATTTTCCCTTATATAAGAATTAACAATTTTTTCAATTTTAGATATATCTTCATCTGTTATTGCGCCGTCATAATTAAAATCAAAACGCAGTTTTTTGTCTTCAACTTTTGAGCCAGTTTGATGAACGTTTTTACCGTAAATGCTGCGAAGAGCGCTTTGAAGAAGATGAACAGCGGTGTGATTATTAGCTGTTTCTTTTCTCCTAAATTCGTTTACTTCCGTAAAAACTCTGTCACTGGTTTTTATAATTCCAGATTCAATTGTTCCGAAATGAATGAAAACCCCATTTCCAGTCTTTTTTACGTCGTTGATTTTTATTCTGCAGTCGTTATTGTAAATGTATCCTGTGTCTGCGCACTGGCCGCCAGATTCAGCGTACAAGCATGACTTATCCAAAATGATACAAACGTCATCACCTTTGGCAGCCTGTTCGCAGGTATTGTCATTTTTTATGATTTTTAGAACAGTGGCTTCGCAGCTTAAATTTTCGTATCCCACAAATTCTGTGAGTTTGCAATCGCTCAAAATTTCTGACATTTTTTTAAGATTTTGGTGAACTAATGATTCAGAAGCGTTTCGAGACTTTTCTTTATGAATTTCGAGTTTTTTTTCAAATTCTTTTTCATCTATTGTCATATTGTTTTCCTCGGTATAACTTTTAATTATATCGAGCGGAAGACCGTATGTTGTAACCAAGTCAAAAGCCTCATCGCCGGATATTTCGTCAATACCGGTAAATTTAAGATGCTCCAGCCTTTCAAGACCGTTTTCAAGCACTTTTTCAAATTGAGTTTGCTCTTTTTTTAGCTCATTAGTTATATAATCGCGATTTTTCGCAAATTTTGGAAAAATATTGTTGTAATTATCAAGTATAAATTCAATGATTTTTGAAAAATCAAAATTAGAAATCTTGTTTTTAGCCGTCGTCATCATGCAGCGGCGAATTAACTTTCTTGGAATGTAGCCCCTACCCTCATTTGATGGGTTAACTTTTTCTGAAAGTATCAAAGCTGCGGTTCTTAGATGGTCTGTAATAATTAAAATATCTTTTTCAGGCAAAACGTTTTCAGCCGGAAACATATTTTGAATAAATTTTTTAATTGGATTTAAAAGGTCGGTATCATACACTGAAGAACCACCGTTCAAAACCATAGAAAGCCTTTCAAGCCCCGCGCCTGTGTCAACACTGGTAAAGTTGAGCCTACTGTAAGAGCCGTCGACATTTTTATTAAGCTGCATAAAAACGCCTGCGTTCCATATTTCTATATATCTTTTTTTAGTGTCGAACTCCCCATCGGGAACATATTTTTCGCCTTCACCGGTATCATAAAAAATTTCGGTGCAAGGGCCACAAGGACCGGTTTCAGCGGTTGGGCCCCAGAAATTATCCTTTTTTCCGCATTTTACGATATGGTCTTCAGACACGCCCACTTTCTGCCAGTATTCATAAGCTTCTACGTCGAGCGGAAGGCCCATTTCATCGTCGCCGGAAAATACAGTAACATATAATTTTTCTTTGGGAATATTAAGCCGCTCGGTTAAAAATTCAAAAGCAAGTGAAATCGCTTTTTCTTTAAAATAATCGTTTATCGACCAGCTTCCTAGCATTTGAAAGCTCGTTAAGTGGTGCTTGTCGCCTATAGAATCAATATCTACTGTTCTTATACATGGCTGGACATTGCATAGTCTAGGATATGGCGGTTTTTCAGCGCCTGTAAAATAATTTTTAATTGGAGCCATTCCTGAATTTATGAATAAAAGTGTAGGGTCGTTTTTGGGGATTACGGAAGAATCAGCTATTTCCATATGGTCTTTTTCTTTAAAAAAAGATATGAACCTATTTTTTATTTCCAGTGATGATATTTTTTCCATTTTATTTTCCCTTCGCAAGATTGCAGGATTAGATGGACTACAATGTTACCATGTTGCTGTGGCAAAGACGATACATTTAGATACAAAATAAACCCAAGTAGCATCGGGCTTTGCTAGGATCACATACTGTGAAATTACTTTAATTTTTACTCAATTTCTAATTTCTTATAATTTTCTATTATTTTATCATGTGCCCAAATTTTTGTAAATCGTTACACGAATTTTGTTTGGGTGCATTTTTGTAATAATTTATTTTTTCTATAAATTAAAATAAAATAACTATTTTAAAGCGCTTGAACGCTCTTTTTTCCTCTACGAACATTTTTAATATATAATTACTATGTGTACGATGAAAAAACTAATTTAATTAGAGGTAAACATGGCAAAATTATTAATTGAAAGAAAAAACCCTAAATCATATGCAAAAGTCATATCATTATTTATAGCGTTTTTAATGCTTTTTGCATTAGCAATATTTCACAGTTTAAAAATAGTACATATTTATTTTAATGGTGTTTTGGGTTCATTGTGGTATTGGAACTGTATTTTAGTAGGATTTATAGCTATATTTTATATTTTGAAAATACACAAATTTTACTTATGGGATTTTTTGGCTTCAGTAGCTTTTGGATTTGTGGCTTTTATTTACGGCGGATTTAACCTTGTACTCACGCCTATAATGGTTTTTGCGCATTACGCTGCGTGCTGTATTTTTAGAAAGTATAATTTACAAAAAACAAAATTTGCAGTTGAAACTAAAAATATTTTTAAATCTTTTGGATTTGGAATTTTAGTGGGTGCAATTCCTGCGATACTTAATGTTATTGAATATTATGTACAAGATGGTTATAAACTCAACCCTATAAATTTAACTGCGATTTTGCCCGGAGCTGCAGGGGCTTTGCAACCCGGAATATTCTAAGAAGTTTTATTTAGATTTTTCTTGTATGCTTTTGTTGTAAATGCTTTCAAAGAAGAAATTCAGAAAACGAAATGGGCAACAACTTTAACATATATTTTGTTAATACTTCCGCATTGCTGGATGCATTATCCTTCTCTTGATTTTGTTACAAATCCGGTAGGAACTTTATTGAATCTAACATATATGTGTGTGGTTTTTGGTATTCCTGCTGCTTGGCTTATGAAAAACAAAAATTTATATGCAGCTATCGGATTTCATTGGTTCATCGATTTTATTAGGTTTTGGATTATAGGACATTAGATAGTAAATATTGCAGATTGTGGCTGTGATTAATATTACAACATGGAATTTATGGCAGAATTGCCGTAAATTTAAGTGCGAAATATAATTACTGTTGCATTTATAGGCAAGGCGAAAAATATAAAAAGATGGGTTTTTAATCTTTCAATTATCCACATTTTGGGGTTAAGTGCCATTTGTTTGTTTATTTTATAGGGTACGATTTAATCAAGAGGTGCATTTGTTGTAACGAAATATAAAAATAATATAAGGCAGTGACCCCTGTTACAAGGCATTTTCAGGCAATTAAAAAACCACCCACCGATAAAAAAGAGTTTATCAATAGATGGTTAATGATATGGCGGAGAAGGAGGGATTTGAACCCTCGCGCCGATCGCTCGACCTACACCCTTAGCAGGGGCGCCTCTTCAGCCACTTGAGTACTTCTCCATTTTTAAATTAAATTCACTTTATCTAGTAAATCTG
>JAEWWM010000045.1 GCA_023458915.1 Bacillota bacterium | reverse complement strand
GCTTTTTGAACATACTTTTGATTCTCGCCGCATCTTCAAGACTGTTTGGTGATTCTGCCCACTTTTTTTGTTCTTCGAAATTTTTAGTAAGTGTTTCTTTTTGCGATTCCAGTGATTCTAATTTTTTTTCTATCTTATTTGCGGGATTGAGTTTAGGGTTATCTGTCGGTGTAAAAACTGTAATTAATCCTTTATTTTTCAAAAGAAATTTGTTAACTACATCGGTAATGTTCTTTTCGCTGAGTTCATCCTTTTTTTTGCCTATTATATTCTCTTTGGAGTCAATGTTAAAATATTTTGCGGAACAAGGATCATTAAACCTTATAAACGACATAATAAAATCACTTGAATCAACATGATTCTCATAAATCTGAGTTTCGCACATAATTTTTTTTTCGAGCATTTCTTTTTTAAAAGCCGTGTCAATTTCCACTTGTGTTATGGGATATTTATTAAAAATTTCATCCAGAGTTTTTTCAGTGGATTTTTGAGATTTTAAATCAGGGTTATCAGTAGAAAATTCTATAATAACTACTGGATCAAAGAAAGAGCTGAGTGTAGTCATGCTGAGGCCTATATAACCTTTTTCTTTCACAAACTTACTGCGCGGGGAATTGGGATTATTTATTACAGAGCTTATTATATTTAGCTTTTCTACGCTTTCCTTGTAATCTTCGGAAGAAATTATATACGCTGAAACTATATCAGCCATATTTTTATTTACATCTGGTTTGTAATATTGTATAGTTTCATATTTTTTTAATCTTTTCGGATTTTGATGTTGGTATTTTACCGGTTTTGCATTTTGTTTTTCATAGCCTTTTAGGTAATCTTCATTCAGCCATTTAAAAAATTTCTCATAATTAATGTCGCCGGTTAAGTGGATGAGCATATTTGAAGGATGGTAGTATTTTTTGTAAGTTTCGCAAAGTTCTTTATGTGAAAGAGTTATTATTTCTTCTGGAATTCCGCCGTATAAATTCTTGCCCTCTGTATTCGGGAAAATTCTTTTTATAAATTCCGCAAGCAAGTCATTATTTCTTTGCATTTCATTAAATACAGTCCCGTTTGCTAGTAATTTACCGTCTTTATTTAATTCGTATCTTATTCCTTCTTTTTTAAATATCTTTTCATTTTCTAAAAAATTAGGATGAAGCACCCCACTAGTATAAATTTTAGCAAGGGATTCAAGCTCATCCTCGTCTGTGGTCGATACTGGGTAGGTAGTATATGTAGGGAGCGTAAACGCATTAAGAAAGGTGGAATATGCGTATTTTGAAAGCTCAATTATCATATTTTTATAAGGGTACTCGTGACTTCCATTTAGCACAGAATGCTCAATTATATGATTTATCCCTTTATTATTTTCAGGAGGAGTGCGTACGCTTATTTCGAATTTTTTATCTATATCATTGTTTTTTTCAACTATTGCCCATGCACCTGATTTTTCATGCTGATACTGAAAAACAGGATGTCCTTCAAAGTATAAAGTCTTTTTAAGACAAAATCCATGAATATTATTTTGCTTTTGGTCTTGGCTTAAAACAGAAAGTTCAGTTTGCTTTAACTCAGGGAACTGAGCAAAAACAACAACATTTGGAACTATTGCTAATAATGCAAAAAGAAACGAGAGAAGCTTAATCTTAATTTTTTTATTAAACATGATTTCTCCTCATTAAAATTCTAAATTAATTATAGCATAATTGCATGGTAAAATCTACCGAGATTTTCCAAATAACATTGACAGAAATAAACCTCACCTATAAAATGGATTTTTGCATTAGATATAAACTTAATTTCAAGGAGAAAAATATGGACTGTATTTTTTGTAAAATAGCGAATAAACAAATCCCTTCAGAAACTATATATGAAGATGAAAAAATTATGATGTTTAAAGATTTAGACCCTAAAGCGCCGGTGCATGTTTTAGTTATTCCGAAAGAGCATATTGCATCCGCAAACGATATAACGGAAGAAAACTGCAATATTATCGCACATATATTCAAAAAAATTGCAAATCTTAGCGCAAATTTAAATTTAAAAAACGGATTTAGAATTGTGAATAACTGCGGTGAGGACGGCGGGCAAACCGTAAATCATCTGCATTTTCATGTTCTTGCCGGGAGGAAACTCGAATGGCCGCCAGGTTAAATCTTACACCTAACACAAATTCAAGGTGGTATTGAACCATATGAATAAAGAAAAAACATTTTCGATAACCGTTGCATCGTGCAAAAGAGAACTTCCCATATGCCCTATAAGCGATAGTTTAAATATAGCCGCTTTTATAATGTTTGGAGATGTTGAAATAACCGAAAAATCTGCGACTGAACTTTTAAAAAAATGCCCCGAATTTGATATTTTAATAACAGCAGAAAGTAAAGGTATCCCGCTTTGTTATGAAATGGCAAAGCAAAGTAATAAAAAATACATAGTAGCTCGAAAATTCGAAAAATTATATATGAAAAACCCAGTATGCGTTGAGGTAAAGTCCATAACTACCGCTAATGTGCAAAAACTTTACCTTTCCGAATCCGATTTCGAAAACATACAAAATAAAAAAGTTTTAATAGTCGATGATGTTATAAGCACAGGCAGGTCACTACTTGCGCTTGAAGAATTAATAAAAAAAGCCGGCGGTAAAATTGCCGGAAAAGCGTGCGTACTCGCTGAGGGAGATGCATCCAAGCGCAGTGATATAATATTTTTAAATACACTGCCTTTACTCGAAAAATCGTGAAGCGCCCGCTTGCTTTAATAGGCTTTTGCTATTTTACGATGTTAGCGTTTTTGGCTTTTATACCTGAAAAAATTTTGCCATACATTTTTGCGATGTTTTTGGCTTTATTTTTTGCATCTTTAATAATTAAAAACAGCAGGAAAAATAAAGTCTTTCCGATTGCTTTTTTAACCGGCGTAGCGGCAGTTTCGGTTTATTTTATAAATCTAAACCTAAATATACAACCCATTAAAACTTTCGACGAAACAGATGCAGTAATTTCAGGAACTATTTTCGATATTCCTTACAAAAAAAATAACAGGTATAACTACACCATAAAAGTCGAAAATTTAAATAAAGAAAAAATCAAGCCTTTTAAAATAAAACTTACGTCGCCCGAAGCAATCGAAGGCAATATTTATGATAAATTCACAGGCAGCGTTCATTTTTATGTTCCGCAAAATAATCCTGCATTTGACTCTGAAATTTATTATAGAGCAAAAAATATTTACATTAATGCATTTTTATACAACTACGAAGAAAATTTCACGCAAAAACCTGAAAAAATCCCACCCTACTACTACATTTTAAAACTACGTGAAAAAATGCTTTCTGCTTCAAAACGATTATTTCCTGTTCGACCTGCATCAGTTATAAACGGCATTTTGCTCGGCGAAAGGCATGAATTTCCAGAAGATGTAAGGACAAGCTTCGAAGCAAATGGAGTTTTTCACCTTTTGGCAACATCAGGGGTACATATTGCAATACTTTCGCAGTTTTTTCTTTGGCTATTTAAAAAATTAAAGTTTGGAAACAGGTTCGCAGCGATATCATCTGCCGTTGCAGTGCTAATTTTTATGGCGCTGACGTGCTTCACTCCTTCAGTTACACGAGCGGGAATAATGGCAATGATATACCTTCTCGGCTTGGCTATCTTTAAAAAACCTGATTCACTCAATTCTTTGGGGATTGCAGTTCTTTTGATTTGTGCTTTCAGCCCAAATTCAGCGCTTGACATTGGTCTTTGGCTGAGTTTTCTTTCAACTCTTGGAATAATAATTTTATATAAAAATATAGATGATTTTTTAAAAAATAAACTTAAAAAAATAAATTTTAAAGAAAATAAAATTATAAATTATATAATTGCAAGTATTTCGGTGAGTTTATCCGCTTGGGCGTTTACTTTACCCGTGCTTGCTTGGTTTTTTAGAAAAACTTCAATAATTTCCCCAATCTCAAACATAATTTTAATTCCACCAGTCACCATTATGCTTAATTTGTCGCTTATCGTAAATATTTTGAGCATTCTGGACGCACCTACAGTTATTGTTTATCCTCCTGCCCTCTTGTGCGGGATTCTCACAAATATTATAATTTATATATCAAATCTTTTAAGCAAAATTCCATTTGCGATGATTTCGCTCGATTATGGAATCGCAAATCTTTCCATAGCCTTCATTTTATTTTTCATTGCAATAGGACTTTATGCGAAAAATTTAAAAAAATCTTTTAAATTTATAACAATTTTATCGTTAAATCTTGCGTTTTTCAGTGCTTTTACCTACCAAATAAACAAAAGGAATGTAACTGACGCTACAGTACTTAATGTTTCTGATGGAATTGGATTTGTGATTTCAAAAAACAGCAAACGCGCGGCAATTTTATGCCTCAGCGAAAATTCCAGTACTACAGATATTGAAAACTATCTTTCGCAGTCCTATGTTAAAGATATAGATTATTTAAGCATACCCATTTTGACTGATAGTAACAAAACTTTTGCTCAGAATATTCTCGAAACTTATTCTCCAAAGACTACATCTTTATCTACAAAAAATAGTGCAGAACTTAATATTGAAAAAACGCGGACAAACCCAATCTATTTTAGTGGCAATTTAAAGTCGGCATTTTGGGAAGACGTTCAGGTAGAAACTTTTGAAATTAACGAGCACACTTATATCGGATTTACGATTTCTGACATTAAATTTTTAATAATCGCAAACGGAGGAAATGCCGATGACATACCAGAAAATTTTAAGAATTGCGATTTTTTAATTATAAATGGGTTGCCTGTTAATTACCAAAAAATAAATTCGAAAAATTACATTATTTCAATGAACAAAACTGATTCAGAAATAAATGCAACGAAACTAATTTCAAGCAGCAAAAATACATTTTCCTGCGCGCAACAAGGGCGAATCTACATCAGCATTGATTCAGGCGGAAAATACAGCATCAGGAGGTCTTTATAAACCATGCCAGAAATGAATTACAGTGAACTAAAAAAAAACGTATCTTCAGAAAATTTTCATAAAATTTATTTTTTAAGCGGTGAAGAATATATTGTGGAGTATTTTGAAAAATTACTCTGCGATAAAATTCTTGGCGAAAATTACAGCGATTTTGATATTTCTATTTTTACTGAAGAAAATTTAAATTTAAGTGAACTTTCAGTAGCTTTGGAAACACTTCCAATCAAATCTGCAAAAAAATGCGTAATTATTCATGATCTACCGCTAGATTTATGGAAACCAAACGAAACAGAAAATTTTATAAAAATAATTTCGGATATACCCGATTTTTCGAATTTAATAATAAGTCAATTATCAGAAATAACAGGAACGAAAAGCAGCACAAACTTCAAAAAAATTCAAAAAACTATTTTAAAAAACGGTGTTATATCAAATTTTTCAAAAAAAGATATTCCAATTGAAAAACAGCTAATTTTTTGGGCAAAAAAAGAACATGGTAAAAATTTACCTGAAGAATACGCGAAAATAATAAAATCAATGTGTATAAATCATAGCCTTACAGCACTTAAAAACGAAATTAAAAAAATTTGCGAATTCGAAAGCAGCGATACTATTACAGAAAATTCGCTTAAGATTATTTCCGGCTCAAAAACAAAAACCAAAATCTTTGAGCTGCCTAAAGCAATTCTATTGAAAGACGCAAAAAAAGCTTTTAAAGTTTTGGATGAATTAATGGAGCAAAAAGAAGACGCAATACCTATTTTAGCAGCAATCAGCGCTGATTTTATTGATATATACAGAGTTAAAATATTTGGCGAAAAAAATAAACAATCAGAACTTACTCAAATTTTTGATTATAAAAATAAAGAATTTCGCTTAAAAAATGCAGAAAAATACTGCCATAACATAGATGCATCCAACATAAAACAGTGCTTAAAATATCTACTCGAAACAGATTTAAAGTTAAAAAGCACAACACTTGATCCCAAGCTGGTTTTATCCCAGACTATAGCTAACTTAATAAAAATTAACCAATAAAAACTTGGACCCAGTAATTATTTTTAAATCCAACAGCAATCTCTTTAAAATTCGCACTTAAAATATTTGCTTTGTGGCCTGGTGAGCTCATCCAAGAATCAACGACTTCTTGCGGCGTTCTTTGACCGTAAGCTATGTTTTCACCCCAAGCCCTGTAAGAAACACCAACTTCACTGAGCACTGTATAAGCAGTAGTTCCGTTAGGTCTTGTGTGAGAAAAATTCTGAATTATCTCTTGTGCTCTAATATTTGCAGCTTGCTGCAGTTTAGTATTTTGATTCGATAAAACGTTCATTCCCGCCTGTTGACGAATCACATTGCAAAGCCTTACGACTTCGCTCGCGTACGCACTTTGATTTGAACTGGGTTGATTACCTGTACCTGCAGAACCGCTATTACCTGCATTTGAAGAGCCGCTACTATTGGGCGAACTATTTGAGATGCTACTGCTACTTTTATTTCCGCTAGTACTTACTTTTCCATTTTTCGGCGCAGCTTCTTTTTCCCCTGTTTTTTGCGTAGATTTATTTTTTGAATTATCGCTTGGTTCATTTGTAGTTTCATTAACCTGTTCTTCATTATTTTTCTCAGAATTTTGAGAATTTGAAGAACTTGCGCTTTGAATATAATCATCTAAAAATTTTTCGGGTTTATTTGTAAATGTCCAGCTCGAATTCCAAAAAGCTAAAAAAAGTAAAACGCCGGACGGAATTAAAATTGCCCTTCCCAATACATTTATATTATTTTTCATAATATCACTCATTTTAAAAATGTTAGTTTTAGAATTTATTTTTCCCAAAAAACATTTAAAAAATTCAAAAGCAATAGCTTTAACCCGCTATCATCCGAAAATATCGAGTTTAAATTTGATATGTGAAAATTAAATTTTGTGTAATAACGCACTTTTCGATTGTATTTGAAACTAAATCGTTACGATATACGCATAAAAAATTCATAAAACTTATTATTATGCGATTTAAATAAAAGCTACTGTGCTTGCGGCGGACAGTGCTATTATAATCTCTTATACATATAAATATATTGTACCTATCATATGCGATATACGAAATGAGGATTTAAAATGGACAATAATAGTACCAATAAGTGCCAGTACAAAGTAAATGCGCCGTATCCACCAGTATGTGTGGATGGGCCAAATTTCGCTTATGCTTGCGAGATGCTAAGTAACATGGGTGACACCGTTTCCGAGATGAGCGACGTGTCGCGGTATTTCTACATCTCTATTGTAGCTAAGAAGCAATTCAGTTCAATTGCGACATGTTTTCACCATATTAGCATCGTTGAAATGCATCACCTTAATATATTTGCTGAGCTAGCATTACTACTTGGGGCAGATCCACGGCTTTGGTGCGGCCGGAAGCGTAAGCGCTGGTGGTCACCCTCGTTTATCGGCTACCCACGCGAAATACGTGCTCTGATAACAGAATCAATTAAAGCGGAGAAAGCAGCCATCCGCAAGTATTCGAAACAGGCAACTAACATATTCGATGTGAACATCGTAGCCATTTTAAATCGTATTATACTTGACGAAGAAAGTCATCTCAAAACTTTTAGCGAGATGTGTCAGCAGATGTGAAAACCGTATAGAATAATTCGCCAAGAGTATTATGCTTAATTTTTAATTTATTTCAAGATTTTTAAATTCATTTCAAAAAATATTGACAAAAAAGCTAGTTGGTAATAATATAAATGTAATAAGGGTTTGCACCGCAAAAGCGGTCTGACCCAGCAACAATAAGATAAAAAATAACGCTATCTTTTGTGAGGGAGAGCGTTATTTCTTTTTATGTATATTTATTGATTTAAATAATTCAATGATCAGGATAATCAGGCAAATTATAAAACTCATACACATCACTCCCATCTCTGGGTGTGAATAAGATACCGCTCTGCAACAAACCCTACTACGATAAATATTATACATTAACGTATACATAAAGGAAATAAACCACTAGTGAAATCTCTTAAAATAACATAAAATAAAGAGCTTTATGCTAAGTTTTTAAATTTCTTCTAAAAAATAGTTGAAAAAAATAGAAATATAAGTAAAATAGTTTTTAGGACATTTTGGCAATACAAAAAATGTCATGACAGGAACACAAGTATGGAGCTTGTGAACCCCTGTACGAAGGTACCAAAACTACCCTGCACATACCGCATTAGCGGCGCCATGACTATATTATAATAGTTGATATTCCCATATAAATCAACTATAAATGCTATTCAAATATTGGACGTGCAAGGTATAAGCAGATAAAATCTGCGTACTTTTGCGCGATTTTGTTGCGCCAATGTCCTAAGGCTAAATTGCCCCACACACGCTTCCTTCAGTTAATACTAGTGGGGCTGCAGCCTATTTTTGTGACGAGGTGGCATAAAAAAATGGATCGACAAAAACTTTCTTATGTTCTACACCATTTTAAAAACAAAGGTACAGATAAAGTTTATGAAACATTCTGTCTCGCTGCGCATAATCTAATGGCCAAAAAGAACCCCTCATTTGGTGAAAAGCTGATTATGGAAGCATTGTGTACAGAATCAAAAGAATTTGCTGATAAGCTTGAAAAATTTCATTTATGCTTGAAAAGTGTTTTTCAAATTGATGGCAACTTAGTTTTAAACATGGGCAGCATTGAAGAACAAATTTACATAACTGCAATATATTTGGAAAGTGAGCTCCGAAATTTAGCCACTAAACAAGCTTTCGAATACGGGGTAGAATATGGGAAAATTCTGGCCGTCATCTGATAAAATTATTAATATTAAATCCATAAGACTGAATATAAAGTCCCGTCTTAAACCTAGGGCTTTACATATAAAGATCAACTTATTATGATGTAATTATAGAATATAATTTAAATATATAGCTAAAAATATAATTAATCTATGAATAAATGAGGGAATTTATTATGAGCACAACTGAAAAAGAAGATAAACAAGAAATAGAGAAAAAGATTGAAAAAAAATTGGAACAAAAATTTAGTTATTATAACACTAACTGTAATAAAAATTATAACCGCAAACGTTTGGGGGCAAACGATGCTGTATACGGATTAGGGTTTATTGGAGCTGCTATTTTTTATATTAGTAATGCTACAACATTTGGGATGGGATTATTAGGTTTTTTAAAAGCTATTGTATGGCCAGCTTTTATGGTATATGAAGCATTTAAATTTTTAATCAGATAAATTAATGATACAAAAGCAAACCACGATAATATTATTATATAATACTAAATAAAAAACGAACCATCTCTAGAATGGCTCGACAATTTCTATTGGAGCTACTGGCCGGAATCGAACCGGCGACCTGCTGATTACGAATCAGCTGCTCTACCAACTGAGCCACAGTAGCATTTCTAAACTTAAGTATATAAAAAAATAGCCTGGCAGTCAATTTGAGTTTTAAATTAAGGAACTTACACTCCTAAACCAAAAAATCGCGTAAATTTTTGGATATATCTTTTTTTAAAACGCAAACATACCTGAAAAACAATTCTTCAAACTAAATAAATCTTCAAGCTGAATAAAATTTTTCATATTTACACATTATAAAATCATAAACATGAATAAGTGAAATATGAGGATAGTGATTTTTAATGATGAATTTATTAAAAAAAATGGAGCTACATAAAAAAGGGGACTCGCTTAAAAATAATCCTGAAGAAAAAGATAATTTAATTGAAGAAATTAAAAGTATATGCGAGGAAATAGAAAGAACCAATATCTGGTTTCAGATGGAAAGCGACAGCGACTTAATTGAAGCTTGCATTCACCAGCGCAAAGTCCTAAACGCCAAGTATCGCTACCTTATAAACAAAATGAAACTTGATAAAATTTCCTAACTCTAAAAG
The DNA here is from genome assembly GCA_023458915.1 of Bacillota bacterium. Classification (GTDB taxonomy): domain Bacteria; phylum Bacillota; class Clostridia; order Oscillospirales; family Acutalibacteraceae; genus UMGS1491. Next base: position 459 of record JAEWWM010000045.1, on the reverse strand, counting down.
GAGATTCATTAAAATGTTAAATATAATTCCAATATGTACAACCGTAGCAGCCACTTTTGCCATTCTTTTTTTAATTTATACGATTTTAAAAACTTCACACCCGGTGCTGAATTCAATAAAATCAGCAGCACTTGGAACTGTGAGCATAATAATTTTAAGCGCATCATCTTCCTATACAGGCATTGCCATTCCGTTAAACCTAGCTAGCATTGGAATAGCGGCAGTGCTTGGCCTTCCCGGGATAGGCACAATCGCGGTTTTAAATACATTACTGACGTAAAACGATGCAAAAACAGTTTTGCGACAAATTAAAAATTTAAATTATTAAACAGATACTTATTTTTCTTTGTAATCATAATCACAAAAACCGTTGCCATTATAATCTCCCCAACGATCGAAATGCATTTTAAAAATAACTTTATCCGGATTAGTGTTAAAATTAGTAGCCCATTTCACAAA